>JBHLRT010000184.1:0-5071 GCA_048882305.1 Candidatus Thorarchaeota archaeon | reverse complement strand
AGCATCAAACCAAATCGCGCCATCGCACGATGTGTCATGAAAAGTCCAAAACCTCCGTGATACTTGATCGCGAGATTTCCTGTTCCCCATGCTGAAGGACCATACATCCAATCCCATTCGCTATCTCGAATTTTCAGAGGCTTGAACAAGTATTCTCGAGCAAATTGAGCTGTTGTCATCCCCGTTTTATTTTGGAGAATTACAGACAGCATTTCTGCATTACCACTCGAATATGTCCAAGCTAGAGGGTCGTCTGTTCCTGGTAGATAGTCCATCGGTTTCGTTAGATAGTAATCAAGACTAAAACCATTAACAGTCCATTCATAGTTGGTTGTTGGATCGAACTCATTCCATTGGATACCAACATTTTGTAGAAGCAAATTCTCCACGGTTATGTCTCTTTTTGCATCAAAGTATACAGGATCACCATATTTCGCAGAATCCCATCTTTCAGGGAAAACATCGAAGAATTTGGTGTTTAAGTCGAAAAATCCTTTCTCGATAGCTATTCCTGTAAGCAGAGATACAACAGATTTTGTAACACTCCAAACTTGATGGAGTCTTCCGTCTCTTAGTTCCCAATTTGGATCGGCTTCAGGCCAATAGTAATTTTTCTCTTCTAGCCGAATTGAGTTATAGAGATATTCCTCATTAACTATATACCCATTTCGAACAATCAGCACACTCTGAATATTGATCTGATTTGCTTCGATAAAGCTATACATATCCTCTATCTTACCTGAATCCATTCCCTGTGCTTCAGGAGTAGTTTCCCTCCAATTATCCCAACTTGGCCAATTCTGAGGTCGAGTAATCGCAAGTACTTGATAAGGAAGAAGACCGAGGAAGATGATAGCGGTAACAGATAATCCTAGAATAACCAGTTTTGCATTGCGTTTCGTAATCCTAGCCACCCTTCTAAATATTCATATAATTTTTTTAATAAAGAACTATAGCCTCAGAGGAATAGTACAATAGTGATTATAATTTATGATGAGATAACAGGGAAAATATCTTAGAGGCATGAATGCAAAGTACTCGACAGTAATCATAGATGAGCTATAGATGATTCATACATAACACATTATATTCAATATTACATCATAATATTTGCAGTTTGTCGGTTTTTTCCATCAGAGGTTACTAGGAAGGAACCTTTGATGATACACCAAGAAATCAACAGCCAGCATTTGACTCCTAGCAAAGGAATCTCCATTCAGGAAAAGTGCAGCACGCTTGGCTATTGGTGAGGTGCAAAATATGAAGAAAATAAACACAATTGCGCTAATTTCTCTGCTGATTGTCAGTTTATCTTATAGTATAGCTCCAGCAATTGCACAAGCTCCATCGGACCCTATAATGGGTGTTGGATGGAGGGTTGAGGAAAACAATGTTACTCAATTTACAAACTCCGAGGAACAATCGAATTGGATTTTCGGTCCTCAACCGCATATCTGGATTGCATATGCTGAGAACATGACAGACATTGCAGACAATAATTATAGAATAACCGTAGGTGACGATCTTTTAGTGGATATCACAATTCCCAAATCCTTCATAAAATCTGAATTAGATACAATCGATTTCTGGGGATATGGTAGAAGCGAGAGAGCCGCTTTCTTCGGTCTTGAATATAATGTGACATCAGACAGATGGAACAGCCTAGCATACAGGTACCTTGCTGGTTCTGACGAACCTAGGCCTGCAAACTTCATCACACTGGACTCTCTTAGTTCTGAATACACTGAGGACGCTGATAACTATCATGTAGTCTTCGCCATCACCTATGAAGTGCCAATCCTACCTGATGTATTTACTACCGGTATGCAGGTAGTAGATATCGAAGGACGTCCTATTGCAGCCAACTGGTTAGTATCAGCAGACACTGGAGCTTATGTAAGCCCTCCAATCGGTTTTGGTATGGCAGTGATCCCTACTGATTTTTCATTACCGAACTACTACTACGCTGATATTGTTGGAGAGGATGGTCGCCTCCTTCATTACGTAGATGTGAATGATACCTTTATTGTCCGGATGATGTCCAATGTTGAGATTGGATCCGCGCTAATTCCATTCGCTCAACTAACTTGGGATGAGAATTATCACATCAAAGAGAATTTGACTTATCCAGTCGGTCTTGATGCAAATCAAGCTGTGCTCTTCAACAGAGAAATCACCTGGGAGGAACGTCCAATTGACCTCTACCCAATAATGTTCCTCAAAGTGAATGCTACTGATGCATACGTATTGGGTGGTTATCTCGATGTCGATTGGGAATGGATTGATCTTGGCGGTGGAGTTGGAATGTGGTTCCCGCACATTCTGATTGTTGAGAACTCAACCATCGACCTTAGTAGGTATTTTGTAGTAGATAATGGTCTGACAGGAGTTTCTGATCGCCATCTTGTTCAATGGGCAGGTTACTTCACAAATGAAACTGACATGGATCCAGGATTTGAGTACGGTGGTACGATTAATCCAGAGATGGGACTGGTCACAGTTCTTGACATAGATGGTAAACCAATAACTGCTCGCCCTGAAATCGCTCGTAAGGAAACTATGAAGCTGGGATTCCGTGTTTCATTCATTGAAGCTTTTGTTTACAATGGGGCTGGTCAGATTGCTGATGTTGCTCAGCAAGGCGAGCTACTAAATCTCACAATGCTTGTTCATAGGAACATCAATGAAATCAATGGCTCTATCGTCTATGAACCAGAGCCCGGTGCACTTTTCAACGCAACTCAGCGACTGATGAACCTGCAGGTAGAAGTGAGAGGGTCCTTTATGGATTCCAATGAAACACACTTCTGGAGGGTTGATATCACTCACACGATTGGTGTTGACTTTGATGCAGGTGTTCCCATCGCACGTACACAGTATCTCATAAGCATGTATGAGAAAGGCGGCAAATTCCTTTGGGCTCTCCCCTTACCTGCTACCCACGTGCACGTGGCAAGTTATAACCTGGATATGCAGGAAGATCTTACGACTCTGAACATAATGTTCAGCTTTGATCCTGCTGCTCCTTCAATGGTCATTGACAAAGCTAAAGTGACTGTTGGATTACTTAGCAATGTTCGGATCTGGGATGACATTAATGGCACATGGGGTTACCCCTGGTGGCTAGTAACTGGCGGTCAGCTTTCACTTGCTCAATACGATGATTTGGTTGCTGCATGGACGGATGTTTCTACTGAAGTGGACCTATCCAGTGACACGATGTGGAGTCCAAGACATCTGCGCCTTGGCAATGTCGATGTCTACACTCCACCAATCTGGGTCGTAACGGAAGATGGCGCTATTGATCTTGATGGAAACATCTACACTGTGGATGACCAGTACTATGTCAAGCGCACTGGATATTGGGAGGATTGGGGCAATATCACTGTCAGCGGTATGTACGTAGTCCTAGGATTTGATCCAACTCCAGGAAACAATGGCGACGAATTCTGGTCTGAAAGCTGGATGGGTGTTCTTGAGATGGACATGTGGTTCAATGCAAATGAGAACTTCTACTGGTATCACACCGATGGGAGTCCAGTTGATTCCAATGAAATGGCAGCCATCAAGGATACGCTGTGGGCAGATTTTGATAATGACATTCCAGTACCAGGATACGAGTACGTAGCATGGATGTCCAAGAATCGCACTTTGGATGTGAGCCAGATACCTGGTCTTGAGGATGGCAAATGGTCCAACACGTGGTTTGCTTGGGGAACAAGACAGACCTATTGGGTTGGTATCTCTGAAACTCAGGCAACACTCGCTCGTTTCCGAGCAGAGTATGCAGGTCTGCTAATCTTCAATGATGGACTTGGACCGACTCAAAGTGCGCCTGATTTCACAATCGAGAATGGGCAAGTGTTCACCGATGAAGTGACACACTTGGTCTTGATAGATGAGATTGGCGACTTCGAGATTCGGAGACCTTTTGGAGCAACGAATAACACAGGAAATGTCATGGTTAATCCAGATACGACTGTTGGCTTTGGTATCTCTATCTATGATGTCAACGTCACAATCTATCCACTCAGAATAGAACATTCTTCTGCTCTGAGAGGTGCTTGGGACTTTAGGCAATCGTATGAAGGTGCCATGGGTCTGAATGCAACCAATTTCGACTATTGGGTCACCAAAGCAACTGTTGATGAGATGTCATTTGACATTACATTCGATATTGAACAAGTCGCTTATGATGCAGAGGATCCAAATACTTGGAACCATGTGGTTTCATCCAAAGTTGACCAACGTTTTGGAAACTGGACCTTGCACGACTTCGATAACACGGTGCTAGAGGGTCGTAGTTTAGCTGTGAATTTCTTTGGTGTATTGGGAACTGCAACAGGAACTAGATACACCGCTGGTGATAGACCAGTGACTGACACTAACGGTGCTAGTCAAGAAGCAGACTATTACGACTTTGGTTCTGAGAACACGCCGTTTGCGAGTGTTACCATGGGAGGACTTCCATATACTTGGGGTGGCGATGGTCACTCTACTATCTATACCTCAGGTTCTTCAACTGCGCCTATCGGAGCATTCAGTGCAATGTATGAGTCAGCTGCTGGTTCATCCGTCACTAATTGGAATGTTGATGCATCCATGCTCTTCATGACTTCCGGTTATGAAAATTGGGGCGGTCAGGAGATTTTCTGCGATCCAGTTTTTGTCGCATACACCAGCTCATCTGGGGGTACATACACAGGTGAAGGAAATCCACTGACCCTCTATCTGATAGTTGGTGGAGTTGTAGCCATAGTTGTAGTAGTCTGTATGCTCTACAGACGCAGATAGTAGATTTTAGAAGACTGGGCCATTGGTCCAGTTCTTCTCTCTATTTTTTTAAAAATCAGAATAAGCCTTCAGGTAATGTATTTCTCACAGTAGTTGGGTCACTCAGATAGCTATTGTCTGGAGGCATAACTAAGCCCCACCCCATAGAGTACTCATAAGATGCGCAAGACGCGAATCCCATCGCTTGCCACTCACTGATATCCAAAGGTACTGCAGTCACCTGAGCATGGAAGAGTATTGCAAGAAGTGGATCGACTAGAACTGCAACTACATCATC
>JBHLRT010000183.1:0-5073 GCA_048882305.1 Candidatus Thorarchaeota archaeon | reverse complement strand
CTGGTTTTACCTCTCGATACTCAGGAACTTCTTCTCTACATATTTCAATTGCATAACTGCACCGAGGGTGAAATGCACAACCTGATGGTACATCACAGAGATCTGGTGGGTCTCCTGGTATTCCGCGAAGCCTTGGTTTCTTTCCCGCTTTCATCTGCATCATTGCAATTGTTGGATAGCTTGACATCAATCCCATCGTGTAGGGATGCTGTGGTTCATGAAAGATAGCTACTGCATTTGCGTATTCAACTATCTTGCCTGCATACATAATTGCTACCCTGTCAGCCATCTCAGCTACAACAGCAGCATCGTGACTAATCAGAAGCAAAGAAACATCGAATTCATCACGTACCATCTTTAAGACATTCATGATTTGTCGTTGAACAGTAACATCTAGTGCTGTCGTTGGTTCGTCTGCAACCACCAAATAAGGTCCCGCAATTAATGCCATGGCAATGAGGATTCTTTGAGACTCACCGCCGCTGAAGCTTCCAGGATCTAGAACAAAACGAATATTGGCATCCGCTAACTGAACAAGTCCCAAATATTCAAGGACCTTTCTCTTTAGTTCTATAAGCCTAATATCTTCCTCATGGACTTCAATGGGTTCAGCGGTCTGATGCCCGATACTGTGTTGAGGATTCAAAGCATGACCAAGTCCTTGAGGAATAAGTGAGATCTCACGACCTCTGATGGCAACGAGGTCCTCTTGAGATAGTGTATTCATGTCTTGTCCTCTGAAAATTACACTGCCTTGGACTCCGGGTCGTTCAGATATACCTGGCATTCCTTTCTTGAACGCTTTCTGAAGTTCTGGGTCATTTGATGCTCCAGCTGAGAATCTAGCCATACGTTCAAAGAGTCCCATTATTGCCAGAGCCATGCTGCTCTTACCTGATCCACTTTCGCCAAGAAGTCCCACACATTCCCCTTCGCGAATCTCTAGTGAAACATCGTCAACTGCTCGGACGAGCCCCTTTTTTGAGGGGTAGTATGCCTTGAGGTTCTTAAGGATGAGAAGAGGATCACCTTTAGCCATACTGACACCTCTTCGGGCTTTCTCTGCTTTTCTTTTAAAGCGTGTTCTTTACCAAGCGCCTTCTTGAACCTCAAATGATCTCAGAACGAGATACATAATGACCGCAGTAAAGATACAGATAGAAAAGAACCCAAATAGAAATGCAGGTGCAGACAGTTCGTTCCAGAACACCATTGGTCCATATATTTCTGTGAAAGCTGACACTCCACTGATGTCGCCAAGAAATACCAAGAAGTATGGCATGGCAATGAAGAGTGCAATTGCTGAGAAGATGTAGACTAACCGTTTTCGCCAAATTCTACGTCCATCAGTTCCTTCTGATTCTTCTGCCTTTGAAATTTCAGCATCAATCTCTTTCTCGATTTGTTCATCCAATTGTACTACATCTCCTCGTACTGGTTTCCTAACTTTCTTCATGAGCTTTTCGTCATGTCTTCTATCCAAATGGTGTTTCCACCACTGTTTGAATCCTTTCCAGCTCACATCATTAGTTCTGTCAAGGAGTGTGTCCAAGATTATGAACGTAGTTGCACCGACCATGAAACCACTAAATACTGCTGGAAAATCGCCGGTGAATCTAACAACATTGTGAGCCGCAAGTCCAACTCTCAAAGCCACCAAACCCGAAACAAGCCCGGTACGGTTGTTTACCGCACTATTTCTTGTGTGAAGGTAATATGATCCTGCCATCATAATGAAGAGGAAGAATGAGAGTGCATCCACGAGGAACCAAACCACCCACCAATCACTATAAAGAGCAGCTCGAACAAAGGGGTTGAGCTCTGAACTAGGTCCAATGATATTAAACAAGAGAATTGTGAAAGTTGCATCAATAATCCCTACGGGGGAAAGCAACAACACAAGGTTTCTCACCCATGGCTCTTCCCACCACAGAGTAAACATCTGATGGGAAGACATTGTCGAAAATTTACGGACTTTCTCAGGTGTCTGCATTGATTTTGGCACCAGTTGATGAGGCACATAAGTTGTGCTATAAGGATTTCCAACTAGGCTATGATGGAATTATTTCGCAAGAGATACTGAATGTCTGAAAAAGAAGAAGAGTGACCGAGGAAAAACCTCGGTCGTTTAAACTATTGATGAACCGTTACATCATGTCAACTACTTCAAGCTGTCTTGTAGTAGTGATAGAAGTAAGGATCATGCATTGGGTTGAACACGTATCCGTTCATCCATGCTCCTTCAACGTGGAAGCTAGTTGCCTGGTAACCCCAGAGGAATGCACAGTGATCCACGATAGCCTCTTGGATATCGTAGTACAGATTCTGCCTTGTGGTAGGATCTGTTTCAACAGCTGCATCATCAATCCAGCCATCGACAGTTGCGCCATCCCATGCGACACCACCCTCGCCAAATGAACCAGATAGACCAACCCTGTTCGGGAAGGTACCGGTTGTCTTGACGAATGGTGCAGCGTAGTTATCAGGATCTGCGTAGTCAGGAGCCCAACCGAGCCAGAAGATCGGTAGTTGCTTGTTCCTGACTTGGAACAGATAGCTTGCCCACTCAAGACCATATACATCGATGGTAAGTGGTGAGCTTGGGTCTGTGGAGGCAGGATCAGCAATGATGTTCTCGATTGCCTGCTTCACTAGAAGACCTGCAGCCTCACGGTTAGTGTTACCTTCGTTGTAGTAGATGTTGAGTTCATAGGAGTTGTTAGCCCAAACATCATCTAGACCATTTGCCATGGCCTCGTTCCAGTGCTCAACAGCTGCTGTCAAGTTCTCTGAGAACATGAACAAGTCATCCTTGTGACCGAACATGCCTTGTGGAATTGGACCTTGTAGCTGTACACCTAGACCGTTGAGGATGTTGTTTATCAAAGCATCATAGTCAAATGCGTATGATATGGCTGCTCTGAGCTCCCAGTCAGTGAATGGACTCTCTCTGAGTTCGTTAGATACGTTCAGATATGGGTTCATGTTGAATCCTAGGAACATTACGTCGAATGTTGGATTACCTGCCCAGACCTTAATGTCTGGATTGAGACTCTGGAGTGTACCATCACCGATTGTTGTGACGTTGTTCCAGATGTCGTATGCATTTGTAGCTGGCCAGTAGCATGCATCTGTAGTACCTGCTTGAATGTTCAGAATCCTGCTGTTCACATCAGTGTTGAGCTTGATTGTGACTGCTTCAATGGTACCTGCATAGGGATGGGTTGTCTTGGCATCAGCTGCTCTCCAATAGTCGTCATTGCGAACTAGTTCAACTCTATCATCTTGGATCCAGTCGTCAAGAATGAATGGACCGGTTCCACATGCTTCCTCATTGAGTGTTACGTCAGTACTTACTGGTGACATACCACCATGAGCCATGAAGAAGGTTGGGCTAATCATAGCACCGACCTCATAGGTTATAGCTGCAATGAATGGAGTGTATGCATAAGCAAGGTGAATCTCAACTTCATACTCACTGTTTACGACAATTGCACTAACGTTCTCCTGCCAGTTTGCCCAAGCAGCAACGTGCTCAGGGCTGCCATCACCATAGGTGTAGACAGCATCCTCTACGGCTCCACCGCCAAGGATAGGCTCGGCAACCATCCAGACTGGACCCCAACCATCGTCCCATCCTCGGCCTAACATTCGCCAGAAGTTCATCTGTACGCATGAGGCGTTGAATGGAGTACCATCATGGAAGGTGACGCCCTGTCGGAGTGTGAACGTGTAGGTTAATCCGTCTGCTGATAATGAATAGCTTTCAGCTAACAAACCAACAGTTGGATTGGTGTCTGCAGTGTCCCAGGGATACGTAAACAACGTTTCATAGATGTTGTAATGTATCCATGAACCAGCTGACTCGTAGTTCTTGTGTGGGTCCATGTACTCTGGAAGACCAATTGTTTCATAGATGATGGTTTGATCTTCAGCAAGTACAACAGCTGGTGGTTGTAACAATAAGTATGCACCAGCTGCGCCTATCACAACAACGATTACGACGACAGCTATTAATTGATTTCTCTCCATGTCATCCATCTCGTGTTATTCAAGTTGCGCTATGAACGATCCGTGAATGGATCGTAACAACAAATCAGACTGATAGCAAAATCACTAAAATCTGCACCAGCCTAACTTCGCTATTAGCATATTCGCATGAAACAAGTACTAATATAGTTAACGAAAATCAGTTTGATGCGCATTTACATTGATTGTTCCCAAAACCTTAAGTATTACACGAAGTCCGACGCAGTAGTTTACGGGACAGAATTCCTAAGCTATAGTAAACAAGCCCATTCGAGGGTTAACAATGAAACTCAGGGACTTTATACTTCGAAGAATAATATTGGCAATTCCGGTTATTTTCGGTGTTCTTACCATTACGTGGTTTCTTTCCTATGTTGTAGGAGATCCACTTGCCATGTATGTTACGGAGCGGACACCAGACTCAGCAATACCCGGGATTATAAGGGAACGCGGTTTGGACCAACCTCCTGTCGTTCAATACTTCATTTACTTGAGAAGTCTATTCCAAGGCGATTGGGGTGTAAGTACATCTACTGGAGCTGATCAACCTGTCCTTACGGTTCTCGCTCGATTATTCCCTGCTACGATTGAATTATCTATCGTTGCTATGATTTTTGCTGTCATACTCGGGATTCCTCTTGGTATAATCTCTGCAACACGGAAAGACCAAGTTGCTGATCACGTTACTCGCATCTTCGCTCTTTCTGGCGTTTCAATGCCAATCTTCTGGTTCGGTTTGATGCTCAAGTATGTCTTCTTCTACCAGTTCTCTGTGTGGAATTTACCTCACCTACCTGGTGGTGACAGATATAACATTCGGAGATTCTCGTGGACTCCAACAACAGGATTTCTACTCATTGATTCTCTGGTATTTGAGCACAATCCAGGATTATTCATGGATGCTCTTGTTCACCTAGTAATGCCTGGTTTCTGTCTCGGGTACATTACTCTCGCCATTATCACTAGGATGATGCGTTCAAGTATGCTCGAAGTTATCAAAGAGGATTATATCACACTAGCAAGATCAAAAGGTTTGTCAGAAAG
>JBHLRT010000182.1:0-5086 GCA_048882305.1 Candidatus Thorarchaeota archaeon | reverse complement strand
TCGTGGTCTCCGGGATCGGCGTTCCGGCTCTGGGAGCCAAAGGCATGGTCGCCACGGGCTTCACCCTGGCCTGGATAGGAGACCTGTTGGTCTTCATGGCCGCGCCGCTGGCCAACGGACTGCGTTTGAGCAACGAGGTTATGGGCCATCGCCGCCGTCTTCTCTGGGCTATCTTCCTGGCGATGCTGATCAGTATGAGCGTGTCTGCCTGTTTTACCCTGTACCTGGCCTACCGCCACGGCAGTATCAATATGCACAGTCAGTATTCCAACTGGTTCGCCAGGCTCCCGGCACAGTTCGCCGCTCAGAAAATAACGCATCCCACCGGACCGAGTCTGAGCGGCTGGCTGTGGATCGGCATCGGCGGGCTGGTCATGGCCGGACTGATGTTTCTGCGTCAGCGGCTCGCCTGGTGGCCTCTCCATCCTCTCGGTTTTGCGGTGAGTGCGGGCTGGATCATGGAGACTATATGGTTTTCAGTCCTTCTGGCCTGGCTCTTCAAAGTGGTAATCCTGAAGTACGGCGGCGCCAGCGTGTACCAGAAGAGCAAGCCGTTTTTCCTGGGCCTGGCCCTTGGACAGATCGCGACCGGGGGACTATGGCTCATCATCGACGGGTTTACCGGGATGGTGGGCCATACCATCAGGGTCTATAGAACCAATTATCATAGCAACCCCGTAAGGTCTTGCACCGCCGCCTTGTGTGAACTGTGCTTTAAGGTCACATATATGTTCAGCCACTGCTTCTGCAGGTACGTCTTCTTCATATGTTAACCAGTATGACTGTGCTTTGACTCTTGCTTCAGCAATTAGCTTTCTGGCATCAGCCATCAAACCTGATGTGGCAACGCCAATGTGTTCGTCAATCTTTGAAATCTTCTCTACACTGTCGGGTTCTTGTAAAGGTTGAACTTTTTTCTCTGCTAAAAGAATAACACCATCATCTACAAGGACTCCAATTGACGTAGCTCCTTGTTCGACAGCTTTCTTTGCATACTCAGCAGCGAATATTCGTCCATCAGGACTAAAGATGCTGGTACTCATATCATAACCAGCGCCAGAGATCCCAAACACAATATTTTCCTCCAAGTAGTCATCAGAACACTACGGAAGTCAGAACTCTCATTGATAATCAATCTAACAATTCCGAAGAGTTGTAACGACTCCTTTGCTACCAGCCCTGGGCATTACAGCCACTAGGCTCTAACTCGAAACCAAGGCCTACACTCATAAAGCTTCTGGTGTATCCGATTCATCGAGTAGGTCAGGAAACCTGTCATAGTAATCCAATCGTTACTCTTGGAGTAAATAGAGATAAACCACAAACCCAAGAGACAGGATTGTTGTCGCAGCGCCAACGAATAATTCGAACATGGCTGATGTCATTATTGCAATAAATACGAGGATCACAATCACCTCTACCCAACCAGCTCTGATATTTGTCAACATTAGTCTGAGATTAATTACGGTCACCGAAAGGAAGATGAAGACCATAACCATCACTACAACTTCAATGAGAATTGTAACAGCAGGGTTCAAGTCATTTATTGCACCAACAGGACTTGTATCAATGACTTCTGGTGATGACCAAGCCCAGAAAGCTAATCCCAAAATTAAGAACACCGCAGTGAGAAATACTGTAAATATTGTTGAGCGTATAAGTTCGCTTCGTTCAGGGGTTTCATCGCTCACTGTTCTTTCCACCGACCTTGGGACTCGAGGATTTATGTTTCACTCTTAAACATACCGACCGATTCAACGGCATCCAATGCTTTACTAAAATGCGGATTGTTTCAATCATCATGGTGATGATTGTGCTGTGGAGTTAATGATAATGGTTGTTTGGAAATATCCTCAGACGAGAAAGATGAATCATCAAGTTCCGTATGAACGCGATTTCGAACCCGTCTAATCTGCAGAGCTAAAAGATAGGAAAGAGCAGCAAGAATTCCTGCAATAGCACTTGGTGAAACGAACACAACAAAGGATGTAGCTATACCAACAATCTCAGCAATAAGTGCTATGACAAACACAGAAATGATAATTCCGCGAATAGATTTCATGAGCTCATTTGCTGCGGCAGCCGGAGCAACCATGACTGCATAGACAAGAATTGCACCAACAGCCTTAGTGGCTAAGGCAATGGCAAGTGCAGACACAATCAACATGAGATAATGATATGCCCGAACATTCATTCCATGCGCAACAGATCCTTCCATGTCAACACTAACATATACAAACTCTTTGTTGAACATCAACGTAATGAATCCAAGAAGAGCTGCTGTGCTTGCTAACATGATAACATCAAGATTGTTTAGAAGTAGAATATCTCCGATTAGATACCCCCAGATTTGAGGAACACGATAAGGAGGAATATAGTACATCAAAAATACAGCAAGACTCATTGATAATGCGAATGAAACACCTACAGCGACCTCCATCTTTTGCGCTATTCCTGATTCTCCAGCATATCCAGTAAAAACTGCAACTAGGACACTGAACAATAAAGCACCTAAAATTGGGTCGAACCAGGGAACGAGACCTGAGTCCTGCAAGAATATACCTAGCGCAGTTCCTCCTAATGCAGCATGTGCAACACCAGATGCCATGAAGGATAGTCCACGGAAGACCATGAAAGTTCCACTAGCGGCCGCAACGACAGCAATTAGGATTGATGCAATGATGGCTCGCTGAAGAAATGGACTGTCTAGAATTAGTTGAAAAATCTCAATCATGGCGATCAATTCCTGAATCACGAGTCATACAATAACGGTGTCCAGAGTATTCCACAATCCTCGCAGTAGGACCATATACTCTCTTCATTAGTTCAGGATCCATTACCGAGCAAGGTTCTCCAATTCCAACGACAGTATTTTTGAGAAGCAGAACATCCTGAACCAACGTATGAATTGGGTTTAGATCATGAGTGACCATGACTATGCTCACATCATTTTCCTTGTGATAACGTCCTAAAGCTTTCACTATGAGTTCCTGACTCTCTACATCTGTACCTGCCAATGGTTCATCAAGAACTAGGATTGTTCCATCACTTGCCAGAGCTCTTGCAACCAAGACTCTTTGTCTCTGACCACCAGAAAGCTCTGGAAAAGGACGATTCCAAAGTTCAGCCATATCTACCTGTTCTAATGCGTCTTTTGCACGTGTAATGTCCTTTGACGATGCAAACCTCGGAGGTAGCTTCTTGAGAAGCCGGCCCATCAGGACTATATCCTTAACTTTCATAGGTATATTGAGTTCGATTCGGTCTCTTTGTGGTACGTACCGTACAAGTTTCCTGATTTTCCCAGAATGCTTCACTGAGTCATATCCGTTAACCTTGATACTTCCTCTGGATGGCTTAATCAGTCCTAGAAAGGTCTTTACCAATGTGGATTTTCCAGACCCATTTGGACCAATAATTGCCATAAAACTGGGAGATTTGATTTGGAAATTTACATCTCGGAGTGCAATTTCACCGTTTGGATACCTAACAGCAAGACCATGAGCCTCTAACAAAGGGACTGTGACCATCAAGTGGACCCTCCAACCAGACTGATCTCAACCTTGAGCACCTTTTTTTGCGCACGAAGTTTTTTGAGAAAATCACGCACAACATTTGCTTTTGCAGTGACTATCATTACTTCGATACAACGACCATCACTCGAATGAGAATGAACGGTGGCAGATATGATATCACTATATTCATGCTGCACTGAGCTAATATTGTGTCCCTGTCCCTTCTTGTAATAAAGAGCTGTAATCACTGCCGTTACAATCCCTTTAACGCGCTCCATATTTCGATGTTCAGAGATTAACGCTTGAACGGCATGTCTAACAAGGTCGGATCGATTGGAGAATTCACCTTCCTTCAGAAGAATCTCTAGGTCTTCAAGGTCGGAATTGGTCATGGAAACAGCAATGACAGGGACTTTCTTCTTTTCACTTGATTTTACCATCGAAAACAGCCCATTTGTTAGTAACTATTTCAAAATTGTTATTAAGGATTTGGCTAGATGATGTGTAGGAGCGATTGCCTTAATGCGGAGGAAAGAGTCGGTAATACTATTGATGCTATTCTTGTTCCCATTATTCATTAGTGGAGTGACTATCCAGAGTCATGCACAAGGATTGCCTCCTAAGAGCATCGCAGTTTCTGTGTCATCTCTAGCAGGAATTGTAAAAGGAATTGGTGGTTCTTATTACAATACAACTGTTTTGCTGGAACAGGAAGCAGATCCTCATGCGTTCACAATAACTCCGGAGGTCATAGCAAAAGCTGATGATGCAGACTTGTTGGTCTTGACGGGACATTTTCATTGGGAAGAGGAATTAGCAAATCTAACATCTACACCGTTCATCTCTTTCCATGACAATAATGCATGGGAGAACTACGAGGATTATGGTGCTGCACTTTCACCTATGCCAGGAGGTGAAGTAACCGGGGACAGTCATTCTGGAAATCCACATGCATATTGGTTGCTTCCAAGTAATGCACTGGCAATAGCAAATGCAACTCGAGCAGCACTAACCACACTGAATGCATCTCTCACAGTTGAGTGGGAGTCTAATTTTGTACATTTCTCAAACTCAGTTATAGAACTCAACGAATTGATTAGTTCCCTAGACGATGTATACGGATTTTCAAACAAGCACGCAGTTGTTGTTGCACCAGCAGAAGCATATGTTGCTGAAGCATTTGGGATTACAGTTGATGCAGTGCTTCAGATTGAGGACATCACTCTCTCAGGATTAAGGCTCTTGGAAGTTCAACAAGCTATCCAAAATGGAAGTATTGACTTGATAATAGGATCAGATGTAGCTCAATTTCAAACAGGAGGAGAATTTGCATACCAAATGCAGTCAGATTATGGTGGTATCCTGATATGGTGGAAGACCATCTTCTTTGCTGAAGCAGACTACTTCTGGATGATGAATTATAATTTGGGTGCTCTAGTATCAGGTCTAGAAGGAAGGTCGGGGGAAGTAACTGATAACACTACTCCCCAGGTGACCTCCTTCGCCCCTACGAATGCGGCGTCAATGTGAAACAGGCTCATCCCTGATGATCTTTCCGTCCTCCATGGTGA
>JBHLRT010000181.1:0-5123 GCA_048882305.1 Candidatus Thorarchaeota archaeon | reverse complement strand
AATATTGCCAGTATTCACGTAACTTGCCACCGAGGGATGAGTCGGATCAGTGATGTTGACCACAGTCAGGTACGTTCCAATGTCACCAGCAACATAAGCATAGTCACCGCTCACATGCACATCATACGCTATACCAACAGCTGTATCCTCAGCAACCATAAAGGGATGAGTCGGATCAGTGATATTTACCACCTGCAGCCCTCTAGAGTAACCAGCGATATAGGCATAGTCACCGCTCACATACACATCATATGCGAGTCCAGCAAGAGGATAAGTATCGGCACCAGCCAACGAGGGTGGAATATAGTTGGCGATTTTGACTACCTTCAGTCCTGAATAAACATCAGCGATATAGACATAGTTTCCGCTCACATACACATCCCCTGCACGAGAAATAGCACAAGAACCAGCAAGCGACGGATGTGTGGGATCGGTGATGTTGACCACCTGCAGCCCTGAAGCAGCATCAGCTACATAGGCATAGTTCCCGCTCACATAGACATTTAGCGCATTACCGGGGGTGTCATATGAACCGACAATCGAGGGATGAGTTGGATTAGTGATGTTCACCACTTGCAATCCCCCGGAAAAACCAGCAGTGTAAACATAGTTACCACTAACATACAAGCCACGTGAATTAGTATAAGTAGAGCAGGAGCCAGTCAGCGAGGGATTAGAGGGATTGGTGATGTTGATCACCAGTAGTCCTGAAGTAAAGCCAATAACATAGGCATGGTCGCCACTCACAATGACTCCATGCGCAAAACTTGTAGGATAAGACCCGACCAAAGAGGGGCTAGTTGGATCGGTAACGTTTGCCACCTGTAAACCCGCATTATAATCCGCAATATAGACATAATTCCCACTCACGTAGACACTATACGCATCATCGGGAGTAGGACAGGAACCAACAATAGAGGGTTGACTGGGATCAGTGACATTTACAACCTGCAAACCTGAACCTAAATCAGCAACATAGGCATAGTCGCCGCTTACATAGGCGTTAATCGCGTTACCGGGAGTGTCACAGGAACCAGCCAATGACGGATGTGTGGGGTCGGTGATGTTGACCACCTGCAATCCTGAAGTACCAGCAGCAACATAAGCATAATCACCGCTTACATATACTCCGTTTGCAATACCGGAAGTGTCACAAGAACCAGCTAGAATAGGATTCTTATGCGACAGGCTCAAATCTCCTGTGCCCCATCCAGAGGTATTCGTGTTGGTCGCATCCATGTAAGTAGTAGAGGTGAAGTCCTCAGTATAGACCTCATCTGCAGCTAATGCGAAATCTCCTCGCTGCGTTGTTTGAATTCTCGGTTCAGTCACAGACGTGTTTCGATTGACTGATTGAACCGGATTAATGCCTATCGAAATCGGAACCTCGATTATCATTAATATTAAAAGTGTCAGTAGAGCAGCCTGCTGACTCTTGCTCCATCTTGATTTCATGTATTCTCCATCCTATTCTATCTCTTATGACCGCGTCATTGAGGTCCATATTGATGGTCATCAATGTGTAGTACGCACCACGCGACACACATACGCGACCTACATCTGGAGCAAAGATAGATATAAGGCTGTGCTGCATAAGCCGGATCGGACACTTCGTCCGATTGGCAATCCTCTCGTTTCTGCACACGATTCTTATGATGCTCCAAAAAATCTCAAATCACTTAATCTATAATGAGATGATTACTTCCTTTGATTTCTTACCGCTCATGTATTCAATTTCGATTTTCCCAATATTGACTCGCTTTAGGGATTTATCAGTAATCTGCTCCTCGATGACCTTGGTTGGATCTGGCTCTAGTTGGTGACTCATTACCTCAAGTGCACGCCTTTTTTCTTCTTTTTCTTTAGGGAAAATGACCCGTCCTCTAAACTCTGCTGTCGCATAAAGGTGATCACAGGCTCCCTCTACATATCCTTCATCATCAAGAGCTTGACCCCACACGATGTTGTTCTTCTTCAAGATGTCAATCTTTTTTCCTTCATGTGCACAGTGGAAATAGATGCAGTAATTTTCCTCGTCATATCCATGACTTAAGGTTACTAGATATGGTTCGTTATCCAGGCTCATAGCGATTGTGATGTATTTTGCCTTCTTTATTATGGCGATGATCTCATCCTTGCTCTCGATGGCCTTCTCTTTTCTACGGATTCCTCTCATCACTCATCACCTATCGGAAACTGAAATATAGCTTTAAACATTTCGAGTAATGTTTTTGTGGAACTTCTCACTAACTCAACTTTATGGTTGGAATTCAGGATATCTATGATGCTCATAAGCGAATACGAGATTTCGTCCTATGGACACCGGTCATGACTTCATCTACTATTGATAATTTGACTGATTGTCAAGTCTTTTTCAAGTGTGAGAATTTTCAGCGAGTAGGTGCTTTCAAATTCAGAGGTGCGTTCAACACGGTTTTACAGCTTACTCGACAAGAAAGAGAGAGGGGTGTCATTGCTCACTCATCTGGAAACCACGCTCAAGCTCTTGCGCTTGCTGCATCACTTACTGGGATCAAAGCCACAATTGTGATGCCCAAGAATTCTCCTCAAGTGAAGGTGAATGCTACTCGTGGTTATGGTGCTGAGGTTGTGTTCTGCGAAAACACAACTGAAAGCAGAGTTCAGGTTGCCAATGAACTCATTGAGAAATATGGCTATGTCTTGATTCACCCCTACAATGATGAACGAATAATCGCTGGAGCTGGTACTGCTGCGCTAGAACTCATCGAGGAGGTTGAAGAGATTGATTATGTTTTCGCGCCAGTCGGCGGCGGTGGTCTCCTAAGTGGTACTTCAATAGCAACAAAGAATCTTTGCCCTGAATCCAAAGTGATTGCTGTTGAGCCTGCAAATGCGGACGATGCATATCGGTCTTTTAGAGATGGTATTATCTATCCAAGTGTAAATCCGAATACGATAGCTGATGGTCTCAGAACCCAATTGGGTGAGATTACATTCAAGATAATTCGAGAGAACGTTGATTCCATTGTTACAGTTAGTGAGGAAGAGATTGTAGCTGCTATGAAACTGCTTTGGGAGCGAATGAAACTTGTTGTTGAACCTTCAGGCGCAGTTTCTTTGGCTGGCCTTCTAAAAAAGAAGGATGAGATGAGTGACCAAAGAATTGGGGTAATTATCAGTGGCGGAAATATTGACCTTTCCGAATTCTTCTCTAGACTTCTATAATCAAATATAATGTTCATGAGGCTTTGGTAACCAAATTACAAACTCTACACCTTTTGTGGGCTGACCTTTGATGCGGTCTCTTACGTCAATTCTACCACCATATTTGTCGCAAATTTGTTTTGCCTGATGTAGACCTACTCCTCCGTACCGACGTGATACATCAAATATGGCTGATTTTAATGAACCAGATATCCCTTGTCCATTATCTCCAATGGCTATTTCATAACCTTCTCCACTCTCTCGCATAGAAATCCAAACTATTCTTTCTTCTCGGGGATTGTGTTCTATTGCATTTTCAATTATGTTTCCAAGCAATTGCTCCAAAAACTGGTCTGCATCTATGAGAGAGTTTTCCGTGTTAAATGCTAATTCAAAAGTGACATCTCTATGTTGCTCTTTTTGTGACTTCACAACTGTTTCGAGTGTCGTACTGAGTTTTCGGATTCTCAATGGTACTGACATTAGGGGCTCTGTAACCTTGACTTTCGAAATCATACTCTGACATCTTTCGACAGATGAAACGATCTGTCCGAGTAAACGACGTGCATCAGGATCCTTAAGCTTCAGTTCCATTACCATAGTGCTTCCCAGAATTATCTGTAGCTGGTTACGAAAGTCATGCGCCATGAGATCGATAAGATGCATTGCCCGTTCTTTCTGTGTTTCGATGTGTCTTTCAGCATCAATCCTATCTGTAACATTCATTGCAAGAACTTGTAATGCTGGACTCCCTTCAAACTCAACTGGTGTACCAAATAATTCTAGCCATTGCATGTCACCATCTTTCTGAAAAATACGTATCAACATTGGAATCCTGTTTGGAGGTTCTCCCGACATTAGCTCCTGAAGTCTGGTGGTGACCATCCCCCAGTCATCCGGATGAACCATCTCTTGAATGTCCCTCGAAGTGAATGCAAGGACTTCTTCTACTGTGCTTTCAACAAACTCTGCAAATGCCTGATTCGTGAAGATGATCTTTAATGGATTCGGCTGTATAATTATAATTCCTTGAAATGAATGTTCAATCAATGTTCGATACTTAGCTTCAGATTCAATCAACGCTTTCTCGCTTTCCCTTCTCTCAGCAATATCTCTCGCAATTCCTAAAATACCGGTTGGTTTACCTTTCGAGTCACGAGTAAATGTCCTCGTCACTTCAGTCCAAATGAAGTGGCCGTCCTTATGTTTGAGCTGAATTTCTAAAGGTGGTGAATCCCCTCTTGTCTTGGTCTGGTCAGCTACTTTCTCAGCCTCTAAAGCTTCTTTTACAGCCTCTATTGCTGTCCAGACTGACTCTGGTGTCATTAGCTCAATGAGTGACTTGTTGTCTAACTCATTTACTGCATAACCGAGTAGCCTTTCAACAGAGGGACTTACATAGGTGAGAGTGAGTTCCATATCTGCAGTAAAGAGTACATCCGTCACATTCTCTGCAAGAAGTCTATAGAGTTTCTCTGTATCTTCAAGAGCGGCCTCAGTTTTTCGCTCTTCTGTTATTTCCAGAATCTGAGATAAATACCCCTTTAGTTCCCCACTTTTTTCAAGACCAAGTGGTGTGATCCATGCATCAAGAATCATAGTGCCTGAACGAGATGTTTCATAGAGCCCCTCAGATTTGACCTTCTCAAAATCAAAAGTTGTTTCGTATTTAACAGGTTCACCTCTGATTAGCCTTGCTTTGATTTCGTTAGGGACATTTGGGTCGTCAAAAAGACTAAAGCCAATTAATTCATTGATGTCTTTGACTCCAGCTAATTTTATAGCTGCATTGTTTGCAGCAGTGAGAATTCCATCAGAATCGAAGAGTTCAATTCCAAGTTGTGACTCGTCAAAAATTCTCCTCATCATCTCAGCACTTTCTTCGAGTGCTCTACGAGATGCTTTCAATTCGCTGATATCAGTTATAACAGCAAATG
>JBHLRT010000180.1:0-5134 GCA_048882305.1 Candidatus Thorarchaeota archaeon | reverse complement strand
CCTCAGGAATAAACATGCTAAAGATTTGTTTTCCAGTCCACAATGGAACTGGTGCAATGATTGCAGGATCTGGAAGAGAGCCTTCAAAGTTCGCTGTTGCTAGTAACTGATTCACCTGATTGAGTGTATACAGACTTGACTTCCTAGTGAGGAGAAATGCTGCCGAGATATAGTCCTGTAGAGCTCCAATAATTGGACCGCCATATCGTGGGGACAAGATTTGTTCCTGTACTCTCATCAGTACTCGAGCCTCAGCACGTGACTCTTCAGACTGTGGAACGTGGAGGTTCATCTCATCTCCGTCAAAGTCTGCGTTATATGGTGGACAGACATAAAGTGATAGTCTGAATGTCCTATAGGGCATCACACGCACCTCATGTGCCATGATTGACATTCTGTGCAGAGATGGTTAACGATTGAATAGGACTATATCACCAGAGTTCAGATGACGCTCAACAATGAATCCAGGTTCAATTGTATCAGCGATGACGGATCGCTGTTTAACGAACCTTAGGTCTACACGACGACCATCTGTACGAATCAGATAGTTAGAACCAGGATGTCTGTCAGGACCACGGATGACTAGTTCTTTCATCTCTTCGATGTTCCATTCGGTCACTCTCTGAGGAATGGTGAGAATCTTAGCAATCTCTTCTGGAACTCCTACCTCATTCATACTCAGATTGGGATCTGGGGAAATCACTGTTCGAGCAGAGAAATCTACACGCTTGCCAGACAGGTTTGAGCGGAAACGACCTTCTTTGCCCTTAAGCCTCTGAGCAAGTGTTCTGAGTGCACGACCAGACCTATGTCGGGCTGGAGGAATACCGCTAACACCATTATCGAAGTAAGTTGTACAGTGGTATTGTAGCAGTTCCCAGAGGTCTTCAACGATGAGTTGGGGTGCTCCAGCATCCAAGTTCTCGCGTAGCCTTTGGTTGATTCTAATGATGTCTATGAGTTTGTGACTGAGGTCATCTTCGCTTCGTACACCAGACTCAAGAGTGATTGAAGGACGCACTGTGACCGGTGGAACTGCAAGAACAGTAAGTATTGACCATTCCAACCGAGCCGCCTCAGGATTGATCCCCAAGAGGCGATAATCATCATCAGTGATGTTTTCTAAGCGTGCTCTGAT
Source organism: Candidatus Thorarchaeota archaeon (assembly GCA_048882305.1). Taxonomy (GTDB): domain Archaea; phylum Asgardarchaeota; class Thorarchaeia; order Thorarchaeales; family Thorarchaeaceae; genus SMTZ1-45. The sequence goes on along the minus strand of JBHLRT010000180.1, from coordinate 3,996 downwards.
GTCAATAGGAGTTAGTCTGACAGATCCAGCCTCGCCGACCTCATAAATGGAAGTTGGTTTCTCTAGTTTCAACTTGAGCTGTTCTTCTTCACAATGAGGACATGTTTTGGCTTTGGCTGCTCTTTTGAGTATCTCATTAGAGAGCGTGGCTGTCTTCTGACCAATCTCCGGGTATTTCTTGAAAAGTCGTTGAAAGTGTTCTATTTCTTCGTCTGTTAGAAGTACTCTGTTACACTCTCTGCAGATGGCTCGAAGAACCTTGTGGATCACCTTTGCATATCCTTCATGCATAATTGGACGTGCAAGTTCAATATGACCGAAGTGACCTGGACAATTGCCAACTCTATTACCGCAAGTCCTACAACGTTGACCCGGATCAATCACACCGAGTTTCGGATCCATGATACCGCTATCGATAGGATAGCCATCTTCGTCATATGTATCAGCCACAACGATTTGAGCAACTGACATCTTACGGATGTCTTCGGGAGACAGTAATCCGAATTCTATTGCATCAATCTTCTTTGTAGTTAGTCCCGAAATCATCTAGATCATCTCCTTCAATCGCAGTCTGGTAGCCAGACCGAGAGACATCATTTCTTGTATTAGTAGTTTGAAAGCATAAGACACGACCACACTGCTAATCTTTGCATTGGTCCCGCAAATTGGGCAGTAATACTGGTCTTTGTTACGGTCATAGACACCAATCAGGCCACATTCTTCGCAAACAAGCATGTTGCTTTTATCTGACTCATCCAAAAGGCGACCTTTCAGAAGGATTGCTGCACCATGACCAATGAGTACATCACGTTCCATCTCTCCAAACCGAAGACCGCCTTCTCGAGCACGACCTTCAGTGGGTTGTCTGGTTAGAATCTGTACAGGTCCTCTGGCACGGGCATGAATCTTGTCAGCAACCATGTGATGGAGTTTTTGGTAGAAGATTACACCCATGAAGATGTCCACCTTGAGTTTTTCGCCCGTGATTCCAGAATACATGGTTTCTCGACCATTATGCTTGAGACCATGTTTCTTTAGTATATCAAAGAGTTCTTCCTCCGTGACACCACAGAATGGTGTTGCGTCTTGTTGTTTACCAATCATACAAGCAGCTTTTCCAGCTACCATTTCTAAGATTTGACCAATTGTCATTCTGCTTGGGATAGCATGTGGGTTGATTAGTAGGTCTGGAACAACTCCATCCTCTGTGAATGGGAGATCCTGTTGAGGGACAATGTAACCAATCACACCTTTCTGCCCATGACGAGACGCATATTTGTCACCCAACTCAGGAACTCTGAGGTCTCGAACCTTGACCTTTACCAAGCGGTTTCCATCTATTGTTTCTGTAAGGATGACACTGTCAACGACACCAGCTTCTCCATGACGCACAGCAACAGAAGTTTCGCGGCGGTTAGGAGATGCAATCTCAAACTCGGAATACTCTTCAAGGAATCGTGGAGGAGAAGTTCGACCAATGAGGACATCACCACCCATGACTTCGACTTCAGTTTCAATGATACCATCCTCACCGAGATTTCGATAAGACTCAGACGCTCTGTATCCTCTGACACTCCGATCAGGTATTTCGAACCTATCTTCCTGTCCTCCAGGATATTTTCGCTCTTCGCTCTCATACACTCTGGCGAATGTGCTTCGACCCAGACCTCTTTCAATAGAAGCTTTATTCATAATGAGCGCGTCTTCAATATTATAGCCTTCAAAGGAGAGAATTGCTACTATGAAATTCTGTCCAGCTGGACGTTCTTCATAGCCAATTGAATCCATGGCACGAGTCTTTACTAGTGGTACCTGCGGATAATGGAAGAAATGTGACCGCGTATCAGCTCTATATCTGAAGTTTGATGCAGGAACACCTACCGACTGTTTTGCCATTCCTGCCATGTACACATTACGTGGTGACTGATTGCGCTCTGGGAATGGAATGAGTGCTGCGGATATACCAAGTATCGTTGAAGGTACTATTTCTAAGTGAGTTGTATTGGGTCCTATCTCGTCGGGATACATTGCAATCAGTGTGTTCTCTTCCTCTTCCGCATCGATGAATTCGACAGTTCCATTACGGAGCAAGTCTAAGAATCCCCACTCATTTTCAAGCACCATTCTAAGATGTTCATCAGTAAGACGGCTCTTTCCGTTTTCGACAACAATGACTGGTCTTCGTACACGACCTGCATCACAGTTGACCTGAACTTCGTGGGTGTCTTCATAGTAAGCTATGTTTGTCTGGTGATCTATCTCTCCAGCACGACGCTTCTGTCGAATTGTCTTCACTAAGACTTGGGGAGCTGGATGAACACCTACAAGACGACCGTTTAGGAAAACGTCTGCCCATTTTGTGTCCCTTTTACCACGGAGCTTCTCTATTGGTTCAACCTCAGCCTTAACGAGTGCACGTTCTACTGATTCCTCTTCTGTTCCAACAGAGATGTAGGCCATCATGGCGATGTTCTTTACAAGACCACAGTTTGGTCCTTCAGGAGTTTCGTTGGGACAAATTTTACCCCAGTGAGTCGAGTGCAAGTCTCGTGCCTCAAAGTGAGGTTGTGAGCGTGAGAGTGGTGAAACAACTCGTCTAAGATGTGATAATGAAGAGATGTAGTTGGTACGGTCTAGGAGCTGTGAAACTCCAGCTTTCCCTCCAACCCAGTTACCTGTAGCAAGTGCATGTTTCAGTCTCTGTGTGATTACATCAGCTCTAACTGCAGTTCTGATATTGGGCTTACGACCACGGACTGCTGTACGTTCGAGTTGGTACTTAATGTCGCGAGTAAGGGAGTATAGAGCTACCCTAAACAGTGACATCAAAAGGTCTCCAGAGAGCTTCAGTCTCTTGTTTGCATAGTGGTCCTTGTCATCAGGAGATCGCTTACTAAGCACTAATTCCAAAAGACGTTCCACCATCTGGCCAAGATAGTATGCCTTCTGTAACCGACTGTCATCTTCGGTTCCAATGTGTGGAAGGAGATAACGGTCCAGCACCTTTTCTGCACGAGCAAGTCGGTATTCCTTTGTCTGACCAACAGCAACTCGTTTCCCAATGAAGTCTAATGCATTGGAACGTGTAGACTCATCCTCTTCACCGGTAGGCGCATTGATTGGTGCCGACTGTTCAATAGTGACTATGAGTTCGTTTCGAATCTCATCATCGTTTGAGATAACATCAACGATATCTCTGTCAGACTCTATACCTAATGCTTTGAGAAGAATAGCCAAGGGTATCTTACCGGGCACTGAAGGGAATGATACTCTTAGTTCGCCAGTTCGCTTTCTCTCAATTGTTACAGGTGCTCTGAAACCTCTTGATGTTGAGAAGACCTTAGCAATGTGAGTGTAACTGGAGCTCTTACTTGCTTCTTCAATGAGAATCCTGTTAGGCGCTAAATCTTCCTGTGTTACTAGAACACGTTCTGACCCATTGATGATAAAGTAACCACCAGGGTCTTTGGGATCTTCGCCATGCTTTATGAGCTCTTCATCTGAGAGGCCGTGTAGGTGGCACTTCTCACTTCGTAGCATGATAGGCAAGTCACCAATATAGATCCTCATGGTTTCAAGCCTAGTTGACACAGAGCCCTCTTTTCGAACAGGGGTCATCTCAAGGTGCAGTTTGCTTGCGTATGTGAGGTTTCTAATTCTGGCCTCATTGGGGTAGAGTTTGTGTTCACTACCATCAGCCTCGCGAATCGAAGGTTCGTCAACATGGATATCACCCAATTCTACAACGTATCCTTCAATCTTCGGTGTCAGCTTGCCAACACTGTCTACAACCTGTTGGAGCTCCTCTCTTATGAACCGATTAAATGAATCGAGATGCTGGCCTACTAGTCCGTACTGATGAAAGAAGGCCTCTATAACAGGCCAGTATTTGTCCCGATCTTGTGTGCCCGTTGCCATGTAATCACTTCGTGATTGTAAAGGACGGGGGAACTACTGCGAACATACACGCTTCCCAACGCATGGAACTCAGAAATC
>JBHLRT010000179.1:0-5136 GCA_048882305.1 Candidatus Thorarchaeota archaeon | reverse complement strand
CAGCACCCCAAGATAAATTCTGCAAAGACTGGCAGAATTACTTTACTGCAACCCCCGAAAAAAAGCCGATCGGTCGAATTGCAATTGTTGACTTACAAGGATTATCAAAAACATCAATACACTGATCTTTATTGAAATCTTTTTCATCTTAGTAAGACCTTACTTTATTTATCCTGAATTCCTGAGACTGTGTTGTTGTGTATCCATACTTTAGTGGGACTACCATAGACACGTTTCCGCTCTTTGACGAATTCCGCTGCTAGACCAATGTGATCAAGGTGACCGTGCGTGATGAGTATCTGCTCAATGTCTGATAATTCATAGGAGAAGTTTCGGAGTGCATTCTGGATTGGTGTCAAAGCTTTGGCTGTTTTTGGTCCAGTATCAATCAATGTGAGTGGTGATCCTTCTATTAAGTAACAATTCATGCTGCCAACTGGGAATGGTGTAGGTATCTCAATTCTGGATACTCCGTCAATCGTGTTCATCATGAGGGTTAAGACCAGTTGGGATATTGCCTGAAATGTCAATATAAAGTGGGCTGTTCAGACTTTTTTGTTATCTAGACGAAATATCAAAATGAAATGTAATCAATATGGGAAGTTTTCTCAATGTTTTATTTTCTTTCAAAACGGTCATCAGCTTTGAATGACTGGTCCTCAGTATGGGAGATGGTATCAAGCCATCCTGATGTTGCCAGAGGTCTATTGTCAAAATCTGGAACAAAGGGTTTGATATCAAGAAGAGGCGTTTCATCCAACATATCAGCTCCTTCAAAATACAGACGTGTTCCTTCAATACGAACTAGTTTAACAGTGGAAATCCCAATTGGATTAGGGCGTGTTGGAGCTCTTATCGCAAATATACCATGCAAAGCATTGTCAAGGAAAGGTTTCATCAGCATCTTTGGCTCTTTAGCCTTATGAAACCAATAAAGTAGAATGATGTGTGAAAATCCATCTAGAGATTCGAGTCCATCTCGGTATTCTTCTAGTAGCTCGATATGCCCTTTAGCATCGGATTTGATTGATTGGATTGGAACAGCATTGCTTGACTTGAAAGGTGTTCTGAGAATTCCGATAGGTTGTAGCTTGAACACTCGGGATTTAGGCATACCAGATTGTTAGCTGAATTATTAGATATCTTTTATTGAATCTGCCTCAATTTGTCCCTTGTCCCAATCAGCAAGAAATACCTCTTCAAGAAAATCCACATAAGCCGGGTTGCGTGATATCATCAACTGTCCCTCATTTTGATAATTGTCCGAGAAAAAGAAAGTAATAGAAATGTCATCAATAATACCATATGAAAGAGAGATTTTAGGTAATATTCGACTGTTGTAGCCAATCCTCATAGTGCGATCTGTCAGAAATCTTACATCTACACCAGACTGTACCAGCCGGTCGAGTTGTGTTTTCAGAACAAACCAATCAATTACCCCACCGGAGGTGTGTTTTGATACCCAGACTCGTTCTCTTGTGGACTCAAGATGCCTGTTTATTTCTAGTATCGAGTCAGCTAATGAAATTGTTCGTGTGTTATATTCGGTTTCAGATTTTGCCTTGCTCATATAGATTGCATCTAATTCTAAACCAAGTGTCATGACTTCGTGAACATGATTTCTGTGCTCAGTTTCTAATGCCTCGATTACCAAAGGGATAGCATTCTTTGGGGGTTTTACACTGAATCTAAGAGGATCCATATTTGTTTGTTCAATTAATTTCTTAGCCTCTAGACCACGGAGGTTGTCATAGATTCGTGATCGATGGATTTCCGTGACTCTACTGAGCTCTCCTGCTGTGAATGACCCGCCACCATACATAGCTCGATAAATCTTAGCCTCATTTTGCGTCAGATTAAGTAATTGAACAAGTTTGTTATGGACTTGAAAATTTGAAATTAATTCATTGAAGCTACAATCAACCATTGGTGTTACACCATGTTGCAACTAAGCGGTGAAAATGGCTTAATAACTGTAACCTCATTTTCGTATATGTGATGTAAATGGCTACATTAATGTCCATCTTCCCAGTAATAACCACAATAGTCGCAGTTATTTTCACCTACTTGATTTTTCAACAATGGCGGCGAAGAAGACGTTTGTATCAATTTGTCTGGTTTATCTCGCTAATCTTGTTTTCAGTGACAGCAGGATTTGAAGCACTATCTGAGTTTGCTGGATGGAATGTGGAAGTCTATCGAATCTATCTTGTTCTCTCTGCATCACAAGTAGCGATAATGGGTGGTGGAGCGCTCTATCTTATTCTTGCCAAGAATGTATTCTCCACCAAGGGTTTGTTAGCAATTGATGGTGTCTTGATGGCAATCATCATCATGTTCTCATATATGATGACTCTGAGCACAAAAACAGATTTCGCAGCGCTCACATTCGGAGCTATGGAATATCCGATAGCAGGGATTGGGACGTATTCTATGCTTATCGTCTTGGCATTATTACTTGGCCGGAATATGAAAGATTCAGATAGAAAGATGCTCCATGGACATATTTACATTATATTCAGCATCATTATGACAATATGGATGGGAGTCTATGCCGCCACTGCTGAAGTATTTACTGAGAATTTTGTTAGTGGGATTGCAGTAGCAGGAAATGCTATGGCACAACATGTCAGGAATTTTTCACCTTTATTGTCTGTCACGGGAGGTTTCCTTCTCATCGGTGCTGCATTCTTTTCATACATAAAAACAAGATTCACCTTCAATCTGTGGATTGCCATTGGTGGTCTTGCTATTGCAGTTGCAGGAGCGATAGCTAGAAGTGGAGCTGATCTTGGAAATGTATTGTATCTTGGCGAAGTCGTAGGTGTTTTCCTTCTAACAAAGGGATTCATTGATTCTGATAAAGTGATACGCAATAGGGAGCAACGCATTAGACCAAAAGCTGCAAAAGAATCAGAATCTGTTGAAGAAACATCTGTTGAACAATAATTACAAAGAGTAACTACTCTATCTAGTAGTAAATTAAACGCTATAGAAGAGCTTATTAAATAATTCACAATAGTTAATTTCATGAGACGTAAATGCGATACGAACGCTTTCATCAAACTGTCAGGGCCCCATCCCACATACTTGGTCACAGCAAACGATCCGCGGGACAATAGCAAGGCTGCAATTGCGGTATCGTGGGCCACTCCAATTTCAGTAAACCCACCAATGTTCGGAATCGTTATTTCACCAAACAAGGCAAGCAACAATATAATCAGAGAAGCGGGATTCTTTACAGTCAACATTTTGCCACTTGATGCAGTAGAAAAGATTTGGTGGACTGGTACGCATACTGGGCGGCAATATGAGAACAAGATTGCATCCGCGGGTCTGACTCCTGTTCCGGGGAAGATTGACAAGAACGCAACCTCTGTTGAAGAGGCTATAGCATCTTTTGAATGTAAGCTGAAGAATGTGATTCCAATAGGAAATCACACTCTTTTCATAGGAGAGGTAGTCTCCGCAGATGCTAGTGAAGACTTCTTTGATGTTGAAAAGGGAGTATGGATTCTGGAAACTGCCCGCTTAATCTTCCACCATGCGAATGATGTGTTCCTGACCAATTGCTAGAAAGGATTCGATCATAATTGGATTCCATGATAGAGGGAGGGTAGCTCAATAGATGAGGAACGAGAAAGTTCTTTGTTTACTCAGCCAGGCAATCTTTACCTCGTACCAGATTAATGATAATCTTGTCCAACATTGCATTTCCCTGCTTGTCTAATGTTTGATATCGAATTTTTTGAGTTTACTGCTAGTCTTGATAAATCAAATCATCAGCATATGGCTCGAGGACTTTATCTATCTCAGACATTTGATTAGTGGTTAGTGGTCCTAGTTGAAGCACTTGGCCAGTTTCTTCAACCTGTTTAACTGACTTGAAACCTGGAATTGGTATGACATGGGCTCCAAGTGCCCAAAGCCACGCTATTGCAGCTTGCGCAAGAGTGTGTCCGTTTCTAGTCAGAACCTCGTTAATCAGTTCTAGCATCTCAAGTTGTTTCGCCTGGTATCCTTTACGTAAATCCCAACCTGCACGAAGATCATTTTCAGGTATCTTTGAACTTCTAGTATATTTGCCAGTTAGAATACCCATTGCATAAGGTCCTCGAGCGATACTTGCCTGAGTGTGCTTTTCGCACAGAGCTAATACTTCTGGATTTCGCTCAAGAATATTATAATTATATTCTATAGCAGTACAATGTAGTCCCTTAACGAATGATTGGACACTTTCAGGATAGGGGGTGCTCCAACCATATGAACGAACTAAACCATCATTCACTAGACTCTCCATGACAGGCAAGAGGTCTTCTGCAAGTGTGGGATCGTACTCTTTACAATGAAACAAGTATATGTCGATATAATCTGTATTGAGACGTTTAAGGCTAGATTCGCAGGCTCTGCGAATGGTGTCAGGTTGGATTAAATCAGGATCACCTAACCAGGTCTTAGAAGATTCATCAAAGATACCACCGAATTTGGTGCAAATGATGACATCATCACGATGTCCAGCTAACGCTTGGCCTAGAATTCTCTCACTATGACCTGCACCATACGCATCAGCGGTATCAAAGAAAGTCAGACCCAATTCAAGTGCACGATGAATTGCTCGGATTGACTCCTCATCATTCACCTGCCCATAGCTCAAGGGAGTTCGTCCTTCCTCTGATTGATACCAAAGCGGCCCACCAATGGCCCAACAACCAAGTCCTACGGCACTGACTTCAATCCCACTTCTACCGAGTTTTCGCGAGTGCAGCGCCATTTAATCATCCTCCGTTTTCCATTATATCATCAATCAGAAATCTAACCACTTTGGGAATTTCATCCTTTTGCATTTACGCATATTGGATTAAGATAACTACTCATGAGATCTGTATCTTCCGCTACGGATACCTTGTTAAAGACAGAAGGGAAATTGTATGCGGATATTGCCCGCTTAATTTCGGAGGATCAAAAAGATGGATAAGATGAATCCCAAGGTTGATGCATTTTTAGGAAGAGCCAAAAAATGGCAGGAAGAATTTGAGAAGTTAAGAAAAATCATTCTTGACTGTGGGCTGACTGAGGACTTCAAGTGGAAGAATCCATGTATCAAGACAACGTTACTTCCTTGAAATGTGTAACATG
>JBHLRT010000178.1:0-5144 GCA_048882305.1 Candidatus Thorarchaeota archaeon | reverse complement strand
CTACTTCAAGCGTAGATAGTCCTAGTTCTAATGCTCGTCTGATTAGAGTCAGCATAAATAGGTCGTAATGACTATCCTGAGATGCCATTACTAAGAAGACATATCCTTTGGGTGGTTTGGTAAGCAGATTATCCACTATGCTGAATTTCGAACCGTTCAGACCTAGCGGAGTTCCTTGCATTTGATAACACACTCACTCATTCATTCCAAGATGTTTTCGTATTGTTGCAACTAGTGCTTTTCCTGAGAAAGGTTTGACAATATATTCATCCGCACCAGCTGCTTCACCTCGCTCGACATCACTGCTAAGCCCTTTAGCAGTGAACATCAAAATTGGGGTAGTTCTGAATATATCACTGTCTTTCAGTCGTTTGCAGACCTCAAAACCATCGATTGTGGGAAGCATCACATCTAGAAGAATCAGGTCAGGCACCTGATCATATGCGATTGCTAATGCTTCCTCTCCATCCCTAGCTACTACCACCTCGAACCCGTGTTTCTCAAGGAATGTTTTTGCCAAATCGGTGGTCATCTGTTCATCATCGACGACCAGTATTTTCTTGTCATTATTGTTCATGTTTATCACCGGTGGTAGGTGTATTGGAGATTCAGATGAAGCTTGAAATAACGGATTTCATCTGGGTCAAGAAGATTAGGCTTGTGCTCATGACATAATTGCTTCATCCTCATCATTACTCCTATACAATTGGTACTAACTCGTAATCCAGAAAACCCTTTGATAACAAAGGTCGGACCGCAAGGTAGTTAGTTCGTGGATTAACACCACAGACACTCAGAACTCCACTAAGCTCTTGTACTCGAAGATGCACACCATAGGCAATTGAACCACTTTTCAAATTCTGCTGTTGTCCAAGAATACTTACAGTTGCACGTTTGGTTACAGGCAGTGATGCTGTTATCTCAGCCATCATTCCTTTTACATCAATTACTCCATACTTGTTCTCAAGTGTATCCAAGGAGAACAATTCTGTTGCCTCTGCATTGAATTGACGTTCGAGTTGAGTTGTTTCATAGCGAATTTCTTGCAGCGTTTTCCAAGGGTCATCATCAATTGTTTTTACATTGTGAAGTTGTCCAAGAGCATGCCTACCAAAGAAGACAACCTGACTTTCTACCAGCTTGGGATCAACAAAGTGACTCAAACCATGCGTGAACTGGTCTGGAGACCACCCCTCGGGTAATAGAATAACAGCAGGTCTTCCAAGCTGCAAGTGGTTTGAAAGAAAAGGTATGTAGATAGTTTCGAGATAAGGTGCTGCTAAGTTCTCAACCTCAATTAAGCTGAGCATTCCTTTTTGAAAACCGCCACCCAATATTCCATCAAGACTTAGGTTGCCTGTTGAAATACGATCTGCTGATGGATCCTCTATAGGATCACGTTCTACAGTAATTGGCGGGAACTGGTGTACATGCCATGGGACATATGTAAAACGACCATTGTTTAAGGTGAACAGAAATGTGTCTTGCTTGAGAGGCATTGAACGCATTTTTTCGATTGTCATTTGTCTATACAATCTCTGATCTTCACGTAGTTTCTTCAATCGAACAATTGCATCAGCAGAGTGATGTAATGGGCGTTGGTACTTTTCGTCCCAATCACCCTCTGTGACCAGAACTAGTTTTTTACCCTCATTTCTTGCAGCATAAATCAGCGATTGTTGGACCTCATACCTATTTTCTGTAGAAATAGGCATCATGAAATCTGTCCAGGAATCGATAATCACTATGTTATGTTTATCAGAAACCACAGATTGTCCTAGAAGCTTCGACAATTGCTCATGTAAGGGGACCTCATGCAATTCTGCGGCAGCTAAAGATCTCCAATAATGTGCCATAACATGTCTTTCAGACCAATTTTGGAGAGATGACAGATCCTTCTCAGATATTGCAGTTGATTCAGCATTTGAAAGAATTAGAAATGAGTCATCAAATTCTGTAAAAACCTCATGGACAAAGAGAGTTTTACCAGTTCCAGGTTTCCCTGTTACAACTATAACATATCCAGGCGAAGAATCTAATGCATCCCTAATGCTCGGAGGAATTGAGCCTTCTGTGCTCATTTCTATTAGCCCCTTGCTTGCGCAGATGGAGTTCTCTTGTTATGGAATATAAGGATATGTTGCGCTTTATTCTAATCACTCTTGTGATAATTCAGCGAAGTCCCAAGATTGTTATTTCTCAAGCCTGGAAAGAAAATCTTTGAAGTACGGACACAGCCCACCCATCCAATAGAGATTTCCAAAGCACTCCTTTCTAAGACCCATTCTTTCTACTCTACATTCGAAGCTCTTCTCACCATCAAAGAATACGCAAAGATCAGAATCGGAACTTGGGTCCTCCAACACGTTTCTTCTTACATCCTTCATTCTATTGAGCTCAGGCGAATCAGACCAGTTCTCAAGTGGTCCAAGAATATCTCTAATCATGACTAGTTGCTTTTTGTCAGGTTCTTTTCCAGCAGCCCATGCAGCCACGAGTTTACTGACTTTCGCATTGAATCCATACAAAAGATGGTCAATTTCAACGGAAACCTCATTGGCTGATTGGTATGCTGCAATTGCTTCATCGTATCGTTGGAGAATATAGTTTGCATCACCTGACAGGAAAAGGGTAAGCGCTAGAGTAGATTTCATTCCTGCTCCTTCTGCGAGAGCAATGGCTTCATTGTACAAACGAATTGCTTCGTCTGTGTCTCCCTTCCGAAGAGCTACATCTCCAAGATTGACTGTTGCTGTCGCGATTCCTAAAACGTACTCAGCTTCTTGGCTAATTTCAAGAGCTCTTCTGTTGTATGTCTCCATTTGAGGTAGCTGATCAAGTGTTCTATCAATCTCACCAACATTGATGAGAGTAGCTGCTAACCCGACTTGATTGTTGAGCTGCTGTTGAAGAATTAGAAGTTCCTCAAACTGGTCTCTTGCTTCCTGTAGTCGTCCCATATTGAGATGAATTACGCCTCTAAGGCGTCTTGCATTTGCTACTCCCATTAGATACCCCATTCGTTCGTAGGAGCGTAAAGCTGCAGTAACAAGACTAATTGCTCTATCGTGCTCATAGAATTCTTCTAATGCGCGACCTCTATAGAATTTGATATCTGTTAGAGCTAATTGATGATCTAAATGAGTTGCTGTATCCTGAGCTGAGTCAAGACGGATAAGAGCTTCTTCCCTAGATTCTGAGGAAACAGCAATAGAGGCGAGAATTATTCTTGCTCTAAGAAGCGCTGCTTGTACCATGTTTCTTATGCCCGTGTCTTTTGCGGTTGCCTGTGTCACTTTTTCGATACTTTCAGATGCAACTTCCTTCGCATGATCTGTATATCCAAGGTCGATTAACACCGATGCAAGCTGACCAGACAACTCTGCAAAAGCAATGTAATCTTTGGCTTGCCATGCTTGATTGGTTATATTTCGTAGATTATTCAGCCATCTTGGGTCCAGACTTTGTCTGCAATATGCTGCCGCGGCGTAACCTCGTGCAGCCAGATTTGACATGTCTTTAGCCAGAATCTGATTGTATCCGTACATTCCTCTTAGAAAACTGGCTTTTGCGCACATTGCAAGAAAAGCGGGACTTCGATTTTTCCATTCGCCACTTCCTACATATTCAACCAGTACATCTGTGAACAACATGAATCTGTCTTTACCTGATCGTGCATGAGTCTTGAGACGATTGCTTAATTCTTTAATTTCAGTGTCCTCTAATCCAGTTGTGTACATCATGAACTCTGGGATTATTGGATTATCTTGCACTGTTTTTATCACCATTATCTGGTGAGCCTGTTTATTCCTGCTCCTCTCAGTCGTCGCTGTCTATGGCTATCAAAAGGCTTCTAGTGGTTTTCTTCGCGAAAATAAACAACAACGTCAAAATAAGGTTTCGAGGATGTATACCAAACATTTGTGCTGTTATTTCTGAAAGGTTAAATGGTTGCATGCTATCCTCGGCTAGGTGGTTTCGTATGCCAAAAACTCGTGTGAGTACCGGGATTCCTGGACTTGATGAGCTGCTCATAGGTGGTTTTGTCAAAGGACGTTCAACACTTATTGCTGGCGGTCCCGGAACAGGTAAAAGCATCCTAACATGGCACTTTCTGTTTGAGGGTGTATCAAAGGGGGAAAATGGCTTACTTGTATCCCTTGACCAGACATCAGAGATGATAATGGATGATATGTCTGATTTTGGATGGGACCCTAAGGAAGCAATCGAATCAAAAGCACTGACAATTCTTAGTGGAACACTGAAATTAGTCCCTACTGAAACTAGCTATGAATATGTCATAGGTTTTGATCATCCATTGCTGAGAGAACAGCCCTTCACTGTACCAAGGCTAGCGGAACTAGTGCGAAAGAAGGCTTCGGAAGTAAATGCGAAACGGATAGTGATTGATGGGCTGGGACCTTTGCTCGAGCTAGCAGGAGACCGCTCTGAAATCAGACAACTAGTATATGGTTTCGTGAGGGATATCGTTGATTGGGACTCAACGATAATTCTGACGCATGAATTGAAAGCAAGTGAAACAGCTCAGAATGATGAGATGCCGTACTTCATCTGTGATGGAGTTGTCAAGTTGAATATGGTGTATTCATCAGGAGACTATGTTCGGACGATGCGGGTAGTGAAAATGAGAGGCGCAAGTCACGTGATGAAACCAGTCATGTTCAAGATAGGTTCCAAAGGGATAATTGCGTTTCCTGATGCCCGTCTACCAGAATAATTGTCAATCAGTATATTGGTCTCACTTTCCGTACTGTATCTGTCATATCATACATACTGAAAGGTTTCTGGAGGTATGCTCTGGCACCAACTGAGAGTACAGTTTCGCCGATACCATCAACTGGGTCAGAAATTACAACAATAGCAATCACTGGGTCTATGTCAAGAATGTCTTCAATAAGCCTCACCAATTCTGACTGTTCTAGGTTGAAGTCAATCAATATCACAGAGGGATTTTTGCACTGGCTTAGTATTAGAAGGCTTTGAGCATCACCAGCCTCACCTATAACTTCGAATCCGCCATCTTCGAGAGCCATTTTTAGAAGAACCCTGAGTAGAGGTATCTCTCCTGCAACAATAACACCAGAATGAGGTACTTCTGTCAGGTCATACTGCCCCCTAGAATG
>JBHLRT010000177.1:0-5152 GCA_048882305.1 Candidatus Thorarchaeota archaeon | reverse complement strand
CCAACATGGTTTGTCAGGTGTCATCCAAGAGTCACTATACTGAGCCCATCTAAAATCTTCAACAATCGCAACACCAGCGCTAGTTCCAAGGCGGGTGGCGCCAGCGTCTATCAAACGGATTGCATCTTTGAAAGATCTGATTCCACCAGCAGCTTTGACACCCATATCAGGACCAACAGTTTCTCGCATTAGTCTGACATCGTATGGTGTCGCCCCCATTGGACCAAATCCTGTGGAGGTCTTAACAAAATCGGCTCCGGCTTCTTTGCATATTAGACAGGCTTTCCGTTTCTCATCATCGATAAGGAATCCTGTTTCAAGAATTACTTTGACATGAGCATCTCCTGAAGCCTTTACAACACCCTCAATATCACGTTTGACAAGATCGTAGTTCTGATCTCTTAAAGCCCCGATATTGATGACCATATCAACTTCATGAGCCCCTTCATCCACAACTTGTGCAGCTTCGAATGCCTTCACCTCTGGAGTTGTGGCACCTAGAGGAAATCCAACGACAACACATACTTTCACATCGGTATCCTTCAAGAGTTCCACAGCATATGGAACATGAATCGGATTGATACACACAGCAGCAAAATCATAGGTTGCAGCCTCATCACACAGCTCCTCGATCTTCTTCTGTTTAGTTTCCGGTTTGAGAACCGTATGGTCAATCATTTTAGCTAATTTTTCAACAGTGAGGTCCATGGAGATGCCTCCAGATGTGAAAATGCAACTCCCACCACTATTAAACCTTCGAATTCAGGAGTTTGAGAGTTTATCGAGTGCCCAAGTATGATTTGATGTCATCCAAGACTTCTTTCTGAAGTCTAATTACATCATGGACTTCAATTTCCTCAGCATCTTTTACTACCGAGTTGAGCTGTACTACGGTTCCTACTGCATCTACCTTTGAAAAGTCAACAGGGAATTCAACTTCAGCGCCTTTTACAATGAGTTCTGAACGGGTTGGATTGAGTGCAATCCTGATGCTCCTAACAATGCCAATCCTTCTGGCTCTATTGTCCAAAACTTCTTTTCCCAATAGTCTTCCAGGCATACTGAGCTCGTATAGCTCAGCTTCGACACTTGGCATGGCTTCCTTCGATGTAGCAGTCATTTCAACTTGGCTCCTTGCTCTACATATCTTGTTTGTAGGAGGCTTTTTACAGTGAGTATTATCACTGATAGTTAGAATTGAACTATTGTTTGAGGCTTTGTGGTTGACAACAAACGAGACCTACGTCAATATACCAATGATACGCAAAGACAGTGTAGAATATAGAGCGTATCAGGTCAATTTAGCGGAGGCCGCAGCCAACGAGAGTGCGATGGTAGTACTAAGCACAGGACTTGGGAAGACAGTAATTGCAGCATTGGTAGCTGCAAAGCGTCTAACCCAATATCCTGATTCTAAAGTACTCTTTCTTGCACCATCAAGGCCTTTAGTAGACCAGCAAGCACGCTTTTTGAAACGCGTTTTGGATCTTGAAGAAGAATTAGTGGTATGTTTGACTGGACAAGACACTCCTGAAAACAGACAAGACATCTGGAAAGAATCCAAGGTTTTGGTGATGACACCTCAGGCTCTGCAAAATGATCTTGTACAGAGAAGTTATAGTCTTGAGAACGTGTCACTGATAGTCTTTGATGAGGCTCATCGAGGCGTAGGAAACTATGCTTACACCTTCATAGCAGAACTATATGAAAAACAGGGAACGAATACAAGGAGTCTTGGATTAACAGCTTCTCCTGGACATGAGGCTGAGCATATTCGAAGGGTCTGCGAGAACCTCAAACTTTCTCATGTTGAAGTGAGAGATGAGAGAAGTAGTGATGTTCGAGATTACATTGTTTCTGTTGATTCTGAGATGCGTTTCATCAAGTTACCGCCAGAGATTGAAGTTCTGAAAGATCTTCTTTATTCAATCATTGAGGTCTATAGAGCACCGGTAATAAATCAAGGATTTAGTTTGCCAGACGCAAGACGTATGACTAGAAAGGAGATTTTGAGAACACAGAGTGAAGTCCGAAAAGAAATAGGGTCATACACCAAACCACCACATGGTTTGTTTCTTGTTATTCGAAATCTCACAGCGCTTCTTCGAATTGTTCATTTGCTTGAGTTTGTAGGGACCCAAGGATTGATGCCAACACAGAGGTATATTCAGGGTGTCTACGAGGAGATTCGAAATAAGAAGAGCTCGAAAGGTGTCAAGGATTTAGTGGCAAGATCTCAGTTCAAGCAGTTTGAAAACCTATTGGGTGCTTTAATCGATAAGGGTCACAGACACCCAAAGGCAGATGCAATTCTAGAGATAGTTAGTGAACAGCTTTCAGTCAATTTGGACTCTCGCATACTGATTTTCACAC
Organism: Candidatus Thorarchaeota archaeon; assembly: GCA_048882305.1. Taxonomy (GTDB): domain Archaea; phylum Asgardarchaeota; class Thorarchaeia; order Thorarchaeales; family Thorarchaeaceae; genus SMTZ1-45. The sequence goes on along the minus strand of JBHLRT010000177.1, from coordinate 2,779 downwards.
GTTTTAGAGATACAGCAATTGAGGTATGTGAAACATTAGAGCAACTTGAAGATGTAAGAGTAAGTCGTTTTGTGGGACAGAGTTCCCGTAGGTCTGACAAGGGTTTCAGTCAGAAAAAACAGGTTGAGATTCTTGATGGATTCAGAAATAATGAGTTCAATGTATTAGTGGCGACGCAGGTAGGTGAAGAAGGTCTTGACATACCGGAGTGCAACCTGGTTGTGTTCTATGACTGCGTCCCATCTGTTGTACCATATATTCAACGTCGCGGAAGAACAGGAAGGCGTTCACCCGGACGTGTAGTCATCTTTGTAGCAAAAGGAACACATGATGAGTTCTATCATTGGAGTGTGATATCTAAGTTGAAGAAGATGCCATCAGCTCTCAAAGAGGCAGAGGAAGAAGAGGATGACAGCCAGACCAGCCTTGACGAGTTTGTAGGTGAAGAAGAAGATGAAGAACCTGTAGAACCTATGGTGAGTAAAGCCCCAAAGAAGGATGATGACCATATTCGACTGATTGTTGACTCTCGAGAATTACCTACAGCTGTTGCACGCGAGCTAGCTAGGCTTGATGTTGAGATATCTGGAGAGAGTCTAGAGATTGGTGATTATATTGCTTCAGAGGATGTAGCAATTGAACGTAAAGAAACTGGAGACTTTATTCAATCACTTATTGATGGTCGCCTTTTTGTTCAATTGACCTCCCTTCGTTCAGCTTATCATCGTCCAGTGCTCATAATCGAAGGTGAACAGATACTGGGACTTAGAGCTGTTAATCCGGCCTCAATTTATGGTGCACTCGCTTCTATTGCAATCAGAATTCAGGTGCCAATTCTGTGGACTCGAAATTCCGAAGAAACAGCAAATCTCCTGTACAGGATTGCACATCTTGAACAAATCGGCTCAAGCAAACCTCTTCGAACCAGACCGGGTGATGTAAAAGGTTCTGATGCAGAGGCGCTTGAATACATACTATCCGGATTTCCGGGTGTCGATACTGTTACATCACGAGCTGTCCTATCAGAATTTGGTACATTAGAGAGGATATTTTCCGCAGATCAGAATGAATTACAGAATGTAAAGGGTGTTGGACCAAAGATAGCGGGTCGAATCAGACGTCTATTAACTACAAGATATCCGGGTTCTAAGGCTTAGTACACTTGGGGATTCTTCTCTTTACCTCTCGCATATGCCTCACGCAGGACGTCCGTAATCCTTCTACTAAGTTTCCAATATTCCTGGTAGTCATCCTCGTCAAGCCGGATAATACTCAAAACACTACGAAATAGCATGTACAGTTTTGGGTCGAGCTCGTGAACTGCGCAGAGCGAGTCTTTAGCAAATTCCAGTCCCTTTATGTTGAGTCTATCTCGCTTAGTCATATCTGCTGCGACGCTTTTCATCTCTTGTTCATTCTTAAGTACGAATCCTAATTCTTTCATTATACCAACTATATCTAGGGTTCGATCAAGGGGTCTATCAGCATCTTCCAGAAGACTGCCCATATCGCCAGTAGCTATGAACACATTCTCAGACGTAGCCCGCCAGAGTTTCTGCATAATATGACTATCCCCATTTCCGGTTGGTTCATAGCCATCTTGCTCTACAAGCCCACATTTCTCAAGTTCTTTAATGTGGTATCTAACTGTCTGAGGTTTGATTTCCTTTTCCGGATCCTGTTTTGACAGAAACTCGATGAGTTCTGAGGTTGACATCCGTCGGGCTCTGAGTGCATGAAGAATCTGTCTCCGGCTCTCATCACTGAGGACCTTGTAAGCTTCGATTGCATCTTCCCCTGTGAGAACTTTGATTGTGTCGATGGGTATCGTGCCGGGCATGCAATCCTCACCTATCATCATAATATAGGAATCAAGAAATGACTGATATCATAAGTTACTCGACAACTAATAGCCCCCAGGGCTACTAGTGTCGGAATTTCATTAGTCTATGCAGGCACGTAGATCCATTGCCTCATGTCTTGCAGGCATGGTACGCGCTTGATTAGTTTCTTCTTCAAAAGTTTCCTAAGAGCATATCTCACAGTTCGTGGTGCAAAAGACACTTTGTCTAAGAGCTGCTTTGGTGTTACGCCACCCTTTCCACTGCTTCTGAGGATATCTAGGACTATCATTTGACTCTTTGTGAGCTTCATGTTCTTAAGCTCTTCTTGGAGTTGTTGATCGCTCATCATTTTGAATACCTTCCCATGGTAAATTTATCAATTAGTTGAGGTTTTCTAATAGAAATTGCCTCAATCAACTAGTTATTTGAACGTTAAAGTTGCTTATTAATTTATCGCAGTCTGGAGTAGAGTGTCGCGGTCATACACTGCGATTACTTAACATTGTTAATATCTTATCGATGAGTGTTTGAGATTTCCCTCTTAACATTCAGAATGTTCTGTACGTCAGACCAATTGCGGGAAAGTCTATAACACTGAAGAACATGAGCTACATGACCCATGATGAAGAAAGCTGTTTTACTTGCAGCAGGCGATTCAACCAGGATGCTTCCATTATCAGCCAATCAGCCAAAGCATCTGCTGCCGATTGCTGGAAAGCCTCTTATTTTCCATACAATAGAAGCTTTGGAGAAAGCTGGGATTACTGAAACACTGATTGTCTATGGATATCATGCTGAGAGTCTTTCCAAAGCTGTTGAAACGCAGTCCTGGAAAATGAAGGTCTCATTTGTTAATCAAAAGGAGCGGAAAGGAACAGCTCATGCCGCTGGATACGCAAAGAAATTCGTTGGCGGGGAAAATGCCATTCTGATGA
>JBHLRT010000176.1:0-5162 GCA_048882305.1 Candidatus Thorarchaeota archaeon | reverse complement strand
AAAGTCACCAGGTCACTTAACGGAATCAAAGTAGGAGTTCATTATGGGTATCATCTTCTAAAGCCTAGCAAGAATAGACCTTGGAAAAATACGCAGAACCATACTTTTCTTGATGATCTTGTGGAAGCAACTGGAGCAGAAAGCACAAAATACAAAGACAAGAACCTGTGCTGCGGAGCTGGGGGCGGTGTCAGAGGTTCCCAAGTAGCATTAAGTATTGATATTGCTAAAGAGAAACTTGACAATCTGATTGAAGCAGATGTAGATTGCATTGTTAATGTCTGTTCATTCTGTCATCTGCAGTATGAAGAAGCACAAGCACAATTAAACAACGAACTTGGCGAATCAAAATATCAAATCCCAGTACTCTACTATACTCAACTCCTAGGATTAGCAATGGGGTTAGATCCAACTGCGCTAGGACTTGACAAGCATGTTGTTAATACGCAACCTTTGCTTGACAAAATCCATGATTAGAACCATTTCCTCGCAGCATAATAAACGACTAATGCCATGATACCACTTGAGAAGAGAAGAATTGCCACAAATGCAACAATTCGTGGTTCCAATCCATTGGTCGGTGTTGTTGTGGTCGTAGGCGTTGTTGTGGTCGTCGTCGTGATTATGGTTCCTGCGGTGAATGTATCATCTGATTGGTCAAACGAGAAGTAAATTCCATCAGTGGCTCGTACCATCACAAGGTATGTGTCTATTTGATTCAAACCGGAAGTGTCCCATTGATACCAAGTCAGGTTAGTTGAGGAAATAAGGAGATTGTAGGATTTTCCTGAGTCGGATGAGTATAGAACATCGAAGAGAAGAGTGTCATCCTCGTTTGTATCTGATGCCAACCAAGTGATAGTATGAACATCTGTCCAAGTTTCGCCTCCATTAGGTGAAACCACAATTACCATTGGCACGAAGTAATTTCCAATATACACATCCAAAAATTCTACAGTGAAGACTGAACCATTTAGTAACCATGCAGTTGATGTAATGCTACAAGTTGCATTATTACCAAGAGCGCGTGTGTCGAGCAAAATTGATGCGTCATCCTCCTCTGTTGCAATTGTCGTAGGTATTGCTGGAGCATGGACTTCAAGACGTGAGTGATTGACTTGAGATGCGGTCCATACTGCTTTGAGTGTAACATGATCCCCAGCTAGAGTATCACCGGATTTTACTGGAGTATCGGTCGAGTTTGTACGGGTCGTGTAGCTCAGAGTTAAACCAGGAGTTTCCGCAGAGGGGTGAAAATAAATTTGGTCTGGCACAAGAACGGGATTCCTTTCAGCGAGATATCCTAGTGCTGGCAACGTTAACAATAGCACAAGTAGTATAGCTATCGCAGGACTTTTGCCAGCTAACTCAATTTTTGCAAATCTGTTCTTGACATAATTTCTGGTTATCAATCTCTTTCACCTTCCGGAAACGGTTGTTCTCTCCAGACTTTCAGAGCTTCATACCACAACACCACACAAGCGGAAACAAGTAACGCAAGGAGAACCATGGAGTACCAATCAGATACAACCCAAAACAAGAGGGTACCAAGAGCAGCAGTAAGAGAAGTGTAAAATGTAGCATAGAAAAGGAAACGGGGAACCATTATCCGACCCCGTCCCATGAATTGATTTAGTATACCCATTCTCACATCGCGTACTACCGTATACTGACCATGTACATCTTTGTCAACAAGGCCAAACTGTCTTAGACGTTCTAGATGATGCATTGAAAGAGATGGACTTGACAACTCCGCGCCGCGTTGTATCTCACGTGCAGTCAATGGCTCAGGATGTCGCAACATGTACCAATAGACACTTAGGGTCTTTCCTTTGACTACTTCAGCCAACTCATCATCAGTTGGATTCGCCTTCGTCAAGACCCACGACTCCTGTTTACTGAAAACAAATTAATGAGGATGTACTCTTAAAACCTGTTGATTGTGCCTCAAGAAGTAAGGGCCCGCAAGGTAAGGCTAAAATAGCTTGTGGGTGCGCCAAAGGTCACGCCTGTACAAGTTTCTGTCACGGCAAGGAGAAAAACATCAATGTCAACGGTTCGGAAACCGATAACACCGAAACCTCCTAGAACAAGAGAGAAGGTACTCGTCATCCTCCGTGAACAGTGCAAACAGTGCATGTTGTGTATTGAGTTCTGTCCAAAGAATGTGCTATGCCTGACTGACATTTACAATCGAAAGGGATACCATCCAGTGACTGCTTGTGACATTGATGCATGCGTAAACTGTGAATTCTGTGAGAGAATCTGTCCGGATATGGCAATTTTCCTAGCTGACAGAGAAGAGGCTGAAAAGGCCTACAAAGCAGGGTCACTTGAAGAGGGAACCGAAATCCCAGAGTTTGAGCAGGAATCGCCCAAGAAGGAGGAAAAATAGATGCCTGAACGTGTAATGTTCACGATGGGCGATATTGCAAGTGCTGAAGGTGCCCTTAGTGCGGGATGTCGGTACTTCGGAGGATATCCAATTACTCCAGCAACAGAGATAGCGGAATGGATGTCACAGAGAATGCCAGAGGTAGGCGGGGCATATGTTCAGTACGAAGATGAGATTGCATCAATTACAAGTGTTATTGGAGCCTCATGGACAGGCGTAAAATCAATGACTGCTACATCAGGACCAGGAGTAAGTCTGATGCTTGAAGCAATTGGTTTGGCAGTGATGACAGAAACTCCATTGGTGCTGGTTAATATCATGCGTGGAGGCCCTAGTACAGGTCAGCCAACAAGGGGGCAACAAGGTGATGTCATGCAAGCGAAGTGGGGTAGTCATGGAGACTATCAGATTATTGCATTGACTCCCGCATCTGTTCAGGAGATGTTCGATCAAACTGTACAAGCTTTCAATTTGTCAGAAAAGTTTAGGACCCCTGTTTTTGTGCTAGCCGATGAAACGGTGGGTCACATGAGAGAAAGACTTGTGATTCCGGATAAGAAAGACTTGAAACTTGAGTATCGCAAGACACCAACTATAGATCCTTCAGAATATCTCCCATTCAAACCAGATGAGGACCTTGTACCACCTATGGCACTCTTTGGCTCAAAATATCAGTTCTATGCTACTGGACTGACCCATGATGAGCGAGGGTATCCTAGTGACAAGGAAGATGTCCAAATTGAACTTATCACAAGACTGCATGATAAGATTGTAAAGAATTCGGACAAAATTATTGATCTCGAGAGATTCATGCTCGATGATGCAAAGATTGCTGTCATTTCTTATGGAACGCCTTCGAGGAGTGCAAAGAAAGCAATCAGAGATGCTCGTGAACAAGGTATCAAAGTTGGAATGCTCAGACTAAAGACAGTTTGGCCGTTCCCAGAGGAGCAGATTGCACAACTATCAACTGAGGTGGACCATATCATTGTGGCTGAACAGAACTTGGGACAGGTCTACTACATGGTGAAAGCTTATGCAGCACCAACTCCTGTTCATCTTATGACAAAGCCAGCTGGAATGCCACAGTTACCTAACGAGATTCTTGATAAGATCAAAGAGGTCAAATCAATCAAGTAAATGAACTGGGAATTGAAAATAATTTGCAATTTACCAGTGCAAATCCTTGAGCAAAATTAAGGAAGTTGATGGTCACATCAACAACCCTTTTATCATGTTTACCCTTGAGCCGACTTGCGAATAGGAGAGTCTCTCAATGACCGAGTCGACACCTGTCCTTAAGCATCCAATGGCAAAATACATCAGAGAGGACCGCCAACCCTGGATCTACTGCTCCGGTTGCTCTGTCGGAATAGTCACAGGAATGGTAGCACGAGCTATTGACAGTCTAGGATTAGACTTTCATAAAGTAGTAGTAATATCAGGAATTGGCTGCACTGGTCGCACTTCGGGTTATTTCAAGACTGGAACATACCATACAACACACGGTCGAGCTATTGCATTTGCGGAAGGTGTGAAAATCGCTAATCCTGAACTTGAAGTCGTTGTGGTTAGTGGAGATGGTGACATAGCAGCCATCGGTGGGAATCACCTAATTCACGCAGCACGAAGAAACATAGACATGACTGTCGTATGTATTAACAACTTCAATTATGGTCTGACTGGAGGTCAGTTCGGTCCGACAACAGAACATGGAAGATATTCCCAGACAAGTCCTAGACCAATTGGTGTTATTGAGCATCCATTTAACTTAGTCAAACTTGCCGCATCATCTGGAGCAACTTTTGTTGCGAGATGGACAGCAGTACAGGCACGAAGAGCTACAAAGTCAATTGAGAAAGGCATCCAAAAAGATGGATTTTCATTCATTGAGATTATTGGAGCATGTCCTACTGAATATGGAAGAATGAACCGACTCGGTGATGGTGTCACCATGCATAAGCATCTACTAGAAGTGGCAGAAATCCAGAATGGACTTCCACCTCATGAAGCGGAGCTTGATTATGAGAACAGGATTGTTTGTGGAGAGTTCGTTGATATAGAGAAACCAGAATACACAGCTGTTCTAAGAGAGATGAATCAAAAACTCAAGGAGAAATAGTGATGGTACGCTATGAGATACGTTTCGGAGGATTCGGAGGGCAAGGTATAGTCACTATGGCGGTTATTCTTGGTGAAACTGTTTCATTGGTTGAAAAGAAAGAGTGTGTCCAAACACAGAGCTATGGACCTGAGGCAAGAGGTGGAGCAACGAAGAGCGAATTGGTGATAGATGACGTAGAAGTTGATTATCCCAAGGTTCAGGAACCAGATGTCTTTGTTGCCATGAGTAGAGCTGCATATCTTGAGTATGTTGATGGTTTGAAAGACAATGGGATTCTCATCATTGATGAAGACTTGGTGGACATTGAGGGCGACTTACCTGATGGAATCAAAATTTACAAGATCCCAGCTACGAGAATTGCAGATGTCGATGTAGGAGTGAAGCAAGCAACAAATGTGGTGATGCTGGGAGCTTTGGCTGCAATTACAGGAATTGTTACAGCAGAGGGATTGAAACAGCAGATTGTTGATCGATGGCCAAGGTTTAAGGAAACAAACCTGAAAGCTCTCGAACTCGGATTGAAAGCTGGAAGAGAAGCAGTCCCATTTAGTGCATAATAATTCAGTAAGTTTATGTGAACCATCATTCTGAATTGATCTATGAGTTCACCATTAGAAGATTGGCACTTCCTGATAGGAGAAT
>JBHLRT010000175.1:0-5167 GCA_048882305.1 Candidatus Thorarchaeota archaeon | reverse complement strand
TGTGAAATCGGGAAGAGGACAAAGAGCTAAGGCAGCATCCATGTCCCATACAGGGTCTCTAGCTGGCTCTGATAGTGTTGTAGACGCAGCATACAAGCAAGCGGGAATAATCAGACCAGATAACTTCGAACAGATGTTTGACATGGCTAAGGCATTGGCTATGCAACCACCTGCTAAAGGAGATCGTGTTCTTATGGTCACAAACGGAGGAGGTCTTGGTGTCATGACAACTGATGCCTTGGAGGCTGAAGGACTCAATATTCCAAGTCCATCACCAGAACTGGCCGAGAAGTTCAATGAAAGGCTTCCTGCATATTGCGCTGTAGGAAATCCAATCGATGTGGTTGGCGATGCAAACTCTAGTAGATATAATGCGGTATTAGAAGAAGCAATTGCAAGTGGTGAGTATGATATCTTTGTGATGGGTATGTTATTGCAAACCCCAAGTCTGGATATGGATGTGACCAATGTTATAGCAAATCATCAACGGTCATCTGGCCTTCCATTTGTTGTGGTTTCCATGGGTGGAGGATTTACCACAAAAGCAGGGGAGATAATGGCACTTATGGGAGTGCCTACATATGCCACAGGTGAAAAAGCGGCTCTTGCAGCAAAAGCACTGGCGCAATACGGGGAGATCAAGTATGGAGCAAAGTTCAGTAAAACAATGTTGCCTGACAAATGATAAAAAGGAGTCAACTCAGCAGAAAGAGTGAGGTCTGAATCAGCAATGAAAGAAGCCAAGAAAATTTTCAAGACTGCTCTGGAAGAAGGTAGGACCTTTGTCCTTGAGCATGAAGCTAAGGACATTATGAAAGCGTATGGAATTCCGATACCAGCGTACGCAACTGCAAGTACAGCTGATGAAGCGGTCCAGAAGTCAAAGGAAATAGGTTTCCCTGTGGTACTCAAAATTCTATCCAAAGATATCCTTCACAAGTCTGACGCAGGCGGGGTAAAGATTAACCTCAAAGACGAAAATGCAGTCAGAAAAGCATTCGATGAGATTATGGAGAATGCCAAGAAATATGGGAAAGAAAAGGGGATTGAAGTTGACCTGAGCCGGGGCGTCTTTGTTTCTGATTTCGCTGATATGGGAACCGAAATCATCGTCGGAGTCACAAAAGACCCACAATTCGGTCATGCGCTTATGGCGGGTCTTGGAGGCATCTTTGTGGAGGTCCTCAAAGACGTTTCCTTCAGGCTAATTCCATTCTCAGAGGTAGATGCCAGAGAAATGTTGAGTGAACTTAAGGCTTACAAAATTCTTGAAGGCGTTAGAGGCGAAGGACCTCGAGATGTTGATGCACTGATTAGAATAATGCTCGCAGTTTCAAAGATGATTGAAGAGAATCCAGAGATTGTAGAACTCGACTGTAATCCAACCTTTGTCTATGAGAAGGGTAAAGGCGCTGTTGTAGTTGATGCAAGAATCCTGATTGAAGGACCTGAACAAACATCTAGCCATTAATCAAATCATAGAGAAGTAAGAGACCTCGCTTGAGATCAACATCCTCCAGCGCATCTTTAGTCGAACTTTTAGTTGCGGTTGCTAGAAGTAGTAACAGTGCAATAAGCCTAGGCACAAGACGAGCATACTGCAGAAGAAAGTCTTTGTTACCAGTTGAATCGACTACTAGTCCCTCAAGACGCCTTGTCAGAAGTTGGATTCTCTCTTCGACACCAATACCTAATCTGAGTCCCTGGAATACTTCTACCGCTGCTGATTCATCTTGAAGGAAATTGGGCGCAACACCAACTTGGTCGAACATCTGTAACGAGCTTACGATAGTGGCGTCATAGTTCGCCTCTTCAAGTCGTTCAATATCATTATTCACGGCATAGAGCTGAGCTAGGAAACGCAGCGAGTTTGTCAGAATAGTTCGTGAAGCTCCCGAGGTGGCTGGCGCGATTTCAGCTAAATGTTCACCATGCACTTTCTCAAGACTAGCCGCTACTGAAGAATTCAGCCTTCTATCAAAACTCGGTGAAAAACCGACACTTGCTGCTTTCGGAAGAATCGAGTGAGACCCAATCCTACGTATCACAGTGAGTGCTCTAAAGTCTACACTTGGTATGTGGAAAAAGAATATTCTAAGAATATCATAAGCTGTTTCAAAATCGTTTTCTGTCGTTACATTGCGACCCTGTCCTTTACATGCAAAAGCACTTAGGATTGCCCATGACGAAACAAATGAATCAGTGAGTTCCCGTCGCTTATCGAGATCTACAATATTATGCTCTTCTAGGAACCGCATTAGCTTCTCTGAAGCTCCTGAAATCCGCTGAAGTGTATTTGGTCCAATCTGAAGGTCTGTAATTGATTTAATGAAATTTCTTGGTTCTCGTGATGGTGGTCGTAATATTAGTCCTGGGTCCTTGCGTGTCATTGACCACCATTTTGATGTTGAGGTGAAATAATCAAGAACATCAATAGCTATCGTAACATCAGAAGGCGTAGAAGAGTCACGGGATTCCAGATATGTTACAAGTTTTGTCATTAGTCTGAGAAATCGAGATAGATGGACTGAAACCTCTGTCCCCAAGAATTGAATATCTGCAAATCTTTGGGTCACTGAATCAATCTGGTTTGATATAGTATCCTCTAGTTGTGTCTTTAGCAATCCTTGGTAAACATCAACTGGAGTCCGTGCCAAAGCCCTTTTGTCTCCTGTTATGTCGAATCACTTGTTTTGGCATATAAAGCCTAACAAGACGCTAAGTACCATATCGTCTAGACCGGTCTCCGTAAGACCGTAAAGCGCGCCATATGTCTATTCTCCGAACAGCTGGCCAGTATATCTGAGCGAAATAAAGTTCTGAATACGCAGATTGCCATAAGAGAAAACCTGAGAGACGCTCTTCCCCGGATGTACGTATTATGAGGTCAGGATCAGGGATGCCATTGGTATAGAGGTTACTCTCTATGAGATCTTCGTTTATTTGGTTAGGCGTCAATTCTCCAGATTCAATCTTCTCAACAATTGCTTTCACAGCGTCAACAAGCTCTGCTCTTCCTGAGTATCCGATTGCTACATTCAGAATATGGTCCTCATATTCTTTGGTTTCTTCTTCAGCTTCTCTGATTGCCGTCTGTACGCGCTCTGGGAGAAGATCCACTCTTCCTATAGCCTGTATTCTGACTCGATGTCGATGGACATCAGGATTTCCAACAACCTCGCCAAATTTTTCCTCGGCGAGAGCCATTATCTCCTTGACTTCATCCTCTTTTCTCTGGAAGTTTTCAATAGAGAACGCATAGAGAGTACAGACTTTCACATTAGCCTCCCAAAGAATGCGTAAGACCTCCATGACTTTGGCTGCACCTCTCTGATGTCCAAACCATGGAACCTCGAGACCGTGCTTTCGTGCATATCTACGATTTCCATCTAGAATAATACCAACATGACGAGGTGCCCTATCCTTGTCTAACTGTCGAAAAAGGAAATACTCGTACAATCTGTACACAGGACCGGATAGGTTCAATTCTAACACTCTCTGATTTACCTAGAAGAAAAAACTGGAGCTTAATAGAGTTGATGTTATGCTTGTAGATGTACTATATCATTCCCGCGACTTTTTCAGCTGCACGTTTCATATCAAGGAAAATTAGACCCAACTTTGCATTCGCTGTAGTCGAGACTGTGAGACAAGCATTCATCCCGGCTTGTACGACTAATAGCCATCCATCCACACCCTTGATGTTGACCTGTTCGAGGTTGCCCTTCCCAAGCTCAATAGCTGCTTTCTCACCAAGCGTCAGCATAGCAGCTGTCATGGCTGCAACCTTTGCTTCATCTACGTCTGTTGGAAGAGCTGATACGATTGGCAAGCCTTCTACACTTACAATAGCACATGCCTCAATCTCAGGAATACTTCCCTGGAGTTCATTCAGGACACCTTCAAGTGTATTTTCGCGGGATTCGCCCATTTAGTCTCACCTGTCATTTGTACATTCTTTTCAGGATGACTTCCCTTGCTATTGCTTGAAATGCCCTCTTAACTCCTACGCCCTGTACAGCAATGGTTTCATAGATGGGTACATTTCCACCTAAGCCCAGGAGATCAAGCATTTCATCACGTGACATCCTGTTAGGTAGGTCTCGCTTGTTAAGCATGACTACTATCGGGATTTCACGTCCAAGAGCATCACCAAGGAACAATTTCAGCTCCTCAAAGCTCTCGGTATTCTCATCACGCTGATCTGGAGATGAGTCAGCAACAAAGAGAATTCCGTCTGTACCCTGTAACACTACCTTCCTCTGATGTCTGTGCCTCTTCTGTCCTGCCACGGTGAAAACATCGAACAAAACTCTCCCGCCAGCACTCATGGGAACGTAGTCAAAAAACAGCGTACGGTTGGTCTCATCCTCAATTGCAGTGAACTCGCCTTTCTGGAGCCCTTCTACTTTTCCGTATAGCCAACGGAGAGCGGTTGTCTTACCGCCCAGGGACGGGCCATAGAATACCAGTTTGAGATGAATTCGTCCCTTGTCGTCTTTTCGAATTGTAAACACCTCATTATGTCACTGCAGAGGTCCCTGTAACGGGATGTTGATTGAAAATGAAGTTCAGTCTAATAAAAGCCTTTGTGGCATAATACACGCCTCGAGAAAGCAATTTTCATAGATTGAACTAATCCAATCCAATACTCACTGAGTTGCAATATCACCAAGAGCAGTTACAACTGTATGTGTTACGTCTGAACTCAAACACGCTCGAGCTCTGCTAATGCTGACTTCAGATCCTCTTCGTCAAGCTCACTATCTTTTGGTGATAGTGGCTCGACAGCCAAGAACTTGTCAAGCTCGTCAGCTAGTTGCACACCTTGTTTCTTCATCACAAGCCGGATCAGGCCAATGTTAACTTCTGCCTCTGAAACCACACAGAGTACACCTTTCCCACAGGCTGAGGCGAAGATTTTACCCTCCGAAAACTCAGAAGTGACTATCTCAAGCTCCCCAATCTGCAGATTCTTGCCCTGCTCCTCACTCGCACAGAAGACTGCACTGGCAATTGCCCCAATACTGTCCACATCTACAGGATAATAGCTTAGCTTGCTAACGTTAGCGATAGTAAGCCCTGTTTTATCAACGAGTATCACTTTTTTGATACCCTTATCCTGCCTAATGATTTCGGTGAGGATTTTATCGAAGGCTTTTGGATC
>JBHLRT010000174.1:0-5179 GCA_048882305.1 Candidatus Thorarchaeota archaeon | reverse complement strand
GAAAATATGGCGGCACGATTGAGGTACAAGATAGAGTAGTTGGAAACCCTGCTATGGGTTCAAAGTTCATTGTCACTTTGAAACTAGCCAAACCTCGCAAACGAAAATAAACGCGTTATGTTCTATCTGATCCGATTCTCTATTCGTTCATAGAGACCTTCAAAGAAGTCCTTCTTCTTTATCTTACCTTTATTGATAGTAAAGAAATTGGTCTTGATACGATAGAGCTTATCCTTAATCTCACTGTATTTTTTCAATCTCTTCTTTCCTACTGCGTTCTCAATTATTGTTGTTACGCGTTCGGGAAAGTTGTCAATATATTGACACTGTTTAATTTGAATGTGAAACAATGTACTTTGTAGAATATCGCTTCGAGAAATACATCTATTATCTACAGTCATATGCACGGTCCCCAATTATCTCGAGGAACTTACGTCTTAAGAATATTCTAGAAAAAAGCTTCAAGAAGTCTAGTAATATCATTCGAGTATTCTTTGTATGAGTTGGAATTTTAACCCGGAATGTGCAACAGATACATGGACTTGAATTGAAATGCGAATCGCGTCTATAATAGACATAAGCCTTGTTGATGTTCCAGGAATTCCAGTCACCGTTCTCTTCACCGCAGGATGCAATCTAGATTGTCCTTATTGTCAAAATGCAGAAATCATCCCACTCTCATCCGGGGATGAGTTATCCATAGACGTGATAGTAGGAAAAATGAGTGGACACCTGACCGATGGATATTGCATCACAGGTGGTGAACCAACCATCCAAAAGGACCTTCCTGCATTACTCTCACAATTGAGTTCTGAGGGTAGTAAACATATCAACCTCAACACACAAGGTACTGTTCCTGATGTTCTTGAAAAGGCACTCCCGTATCTGAATTCAGTCTGGTTTGATATCAAAACAATTCCTGATTCTTATTGTGAAGTGACACGCGTTTCAGCTAATCCTTGGCCTCGGATTGAGCGAAGTCTCAGGCTAGTCCAGGCATCTAAGTCCAATTTGTGGCCTAGAACAACATATGTGGGCGGACTCAACAAACCCTCGGATATCCTCACAATCGCAAATCTACTATCAGATATCGGATACGAGGGGGAATATGTTGTACAGAACTTCAAAAAGTCTTCAGGAACGAGAGTCGCAGATGTAGAGGATTTCTACGAGCCTACAGCTGATGAACTCAATTCAATCGTTGATCAGATTCCTCCATGTATCACACTTAGATTAGAATGGAGGTAAGGTCAACCTATTAGCGAACACACAGACAACCTTTTATTGGCCTAGGGATGTCGTTCTTTTGACCACACCAGATGCTAGGTCACATATTGCTGGAGTGTTGTTCAAAACATGTTTCCTACACAGTCAATGGGTTATGACAGAGCTATTACAGTTTTCAGTCCTGAAGGTAGATTGTACCAAGTTGAATATGCCACTGAAGCGGTACGTCATGGACCACTTGCAGTAGGAGTCAAGGCTACTAACGGAGTTGTCTTGGTTGGAGAGAAACGATCTCCTCATCCAATGGCTGATCTCGACTCTCTCAAGAAGATTCTACTAATTGATGATCATGTAGGAACCGCAATTGCAGGTCTTCACGCTGACGCAAGGAAGCTCATTGACAAAGCTAGAGTCCAAGCTCAGATTAACAGGCTTAGCTATGATGAACCAATCTCCATTTCATCTCTTGTGGTGAACATATGTGATACAAAGCAGATGCATACACAATATGGTGGAGTAAGACCCTACGGTGTATCGCTTCTTGTCGCTGGCGTAGATGACCACGGTCCACAATTATTTACAACTGATCCATCTGGTTCGTTTTGGGGATGGAAAGCAGCAGCAATTGGAAAAGAAGCTGATGCAGTTAGGGATTTCTTTGCTGAGAAATACAAACCCTCAATCAACCTTGATGGAGCTCTCGATTTAGCAATTGAAGGACTCCTGAAAGTAACTGATAAGACGGAGGTTGAGCCTGAAGAGAAAGCCAAAACACTCGAAATTGGTAAGATCGACTCAAAGGAGAAAATCTTTACAATCTTGACTCAGGATGAAGTTGAGACCATCCTGAAATCTAGGCTAACTCCGTGATTGCTCAATCAGTCTATCTACAATCAAGGACGCAATATCGGTTCCCGTTACTCGTGATAATGCACTCCATGACGGAGCTGCATTTGCTTCAATAACACAAGGTCCATCTGGTGACTCTATAATATCAACACCAGTGTAGTCTAGTTTCAATACCTCTGCTGTCTTTATGGCACATTCTTCATACTCTGGTGTTAATTCTGCGAGTTCTGCTCTTCCTCCTCCATGGACATTAGTTCTCCATTCACCCTTTATTCCCTCTGGAATATACCTATACATCGAACCGATTAGTTTTCCTCCAATAACAAAGGCACGAATATCACGGTCCGGTTTATCTATTACTTCTTGGACATACAAAACCTGCCCCAACTGATGGATGAATTTCATAGCTCGATAAGTGAGTTCGCGATGTTCTGCTCTGATTGCTCCCATTCCTCGGGCACCGATTAATGGCTTGACAACTACATCTCCCACTTCATTAACAAAATCTATTGCAGCCTCTAGGTTTTCACCGATAAATGTTCTAGGAACTCTAATCCCAGCTTTGTGCAATGCTGTGAGTGTGGCATACTTGTCCTTTGCACGGCGGAATGAATACGCAGGGTTCATGACATAGATACCAGCATCCTCAAAGTGCTCAAGAAGACTTATTCTATAAGTAATCTGATCACCTGTTCCAAAACCAACTGTCCGGACCAGAACTCCATCCATATCGGAAACATCTTCATTATCTAGATGTATGAATTTGCTAGGAAGCTGAGCTGCGATATCTGGTAATCTGAATGGTAATGCGGCGTGTCCCTTAGATACTATTGCCTCCATTAAACTCTTGGTTGCCCAATTATTCACATTCTCATGATAGATGACTCCAAACTTCAGCTCCGACATGGAAATCACTTCAAGTTGTTAGACTTGGGACACTATGCCTCGTATAAAGAGCTATGTACAGGTGCTCGATATTGCTTTGCAAAACCTAATACCCCCTTGAACTATATTGTTCAAAGACAAATATGGTTCTAAATTGAGGGATATGGAGGTCCTGCTATGCTAAACGAACTTGTGCAGCTCTCAAAAAAGCACGCAGTTGAACATAGGAATGACCCAGTACTCGCCGCTCGAATGGAGCTAGGGTTTCATGGACAGGCTCCTCGATATCTCATCATTTCACCAATCAATCGGAGTAGACATGATATACAGCTTTTCAACATAAACGTAGGTGAGGCATTCCATGCAACTCGTGTTCCCGGTCATGCATTGTTGCCTTCCAATCTATCTCCGACTCTGGTCAAGGGACCTGCTTCATTCAATCATGCCTTCTCTAATCAAAAAGGAATCATTCTAACATTTGAGAATGATGAATCATTGGATATAATCCGAGAAACAATAGAGAACATATCATTGAATCCAGATTTGAAATCCCTTCCGATCATTGCCTTTCAGGTAGATTACTTGAAGGGACGAGCACGACTAATAGTGCATAATAAAGGACGCAACTATGAGTATGAGAACAAGTTATTGTATCGTCTTGGAATACCTGAAGAGTTGGATAATGATCTCTTAGTTTTTCTCTGTTCGGACTCAAGAGTGGAACCACCGTTAACAAACAAGGGATTTCCTTTAGCAATACGAACCCTTGGAGGATATATCCCTGCATTTACAGGAAAGCAAGATGAAACCGAGCAACTAAATGATTTCTTTCAAACTTGGTTGGATTCCGGAGAAAATCCAAAACATATCCTCATAGTGGCTCATGGAAACTTTGAGGGTGATGGTTCCTCCTGTGGTGCTAGTACCGCATCTCTAAAACCGTCAGCTATCCAAAATACTTCATTGCGGCAGGTTATTGAGGAGCTTAATCGTGTCGCTGAAGAGTATGAACGTACTCCGCCAAATAGCCCCGAAGACAGGGTTAGGTCAATATCAAAAGCAATCCGCGCAAACCTTCTTACGTACCCCCCTATTTCAGATGCTTCTAGTGTTTACAAATTGTCAATTGATGATATACTGATGGACACCATTACTAACACACTAACTCAGTCTGATGAGTTCTGATGATGCCCTGAATAACTTACCATGAAATCTTCATATTGATAGAACTCAAGAATAAATGAGTTCAATTTGAATATCGGCACAACTGGTACGCCTTCATGAAATTCTACCTCCTCAACTAACCATGTTACTAAGACAGGGAATAGGTGATATTCTCTGGAAACTAGATTAGTCATCTTTGAAGACAACCTATCCAATTCGTTACTTAGTTCTTGAGTACGAATCTTCTGTTTCTCTGCAGCTTGCTTCAATGCAGTCGTCTTTCCACTTCTTACTCCCCACATTTTCGCATCTATCGAGATGATCGTATCTCCTCTGACACCAATGACATCTATTTCCATTCCATGAACAAGTGAATTTCCACGTCTACGGAAACTCTCAACGCATCGGAATGTATTTGCTACTAGGATTGAAGCAACAAACCCCTCAAAATCCTTCCAAGTCAGTAGCTCCACAATCTCAGCAATGTCCTCTCCCATTTGCACAGCTTTCTTGGCAAGCTCTATCCTTTGCGACCTGTCAACCTGAATTGAATTATCTGATCCTTCTTTTATTCCAAGTTGATTCAATAAATCACTGTCTAATGATGTTGTAGTTGTTAACTCTCCACTGTCCTTTGTCTTCTCTAGAATCTTCTTGATTATCAATACCGTATCTGATGTCATAGTTGCAAATCCAATACCGCGCTAGTTTATAACCTCAATTGATGACAGAATTTTAGGTGAGCATTTGTCTGAACAAGATGGTTGGCGTAGAGTCCTCAAAGCATTTGAGGATTGGATTTATTATGAAAGTACTGAGTTTGGACCATACACTGGTTACTTTTCTCTTGAAAATCTACGCGACCTCACCAGTGGCGAGCGGATAAGCTGGATGCAAACTATGTATGATGAGATAATCCCCGGCCGTGTAGAACATTGCAGAAATGCGGGTGTAGCTTTTGAGGACTTTTTACCATACATGCCTGATTCCGATGCACGTGAAGTAGTTCAATCGATGATTGATTTGACCCAAGTTCTTACTGACGATATGCTTG
>JBHLRT010000173.1:962-5181 GCA_048882305.1 Candidatus Thorarchaeota archaeon | reverse complement strand
CAGCAGGTGTTCTTCTTGAAGAAGAAACATATAGTGACAAATGGGAGGGAGGATTACAACAGTATCTGGATTTCATGAAAGCCCGACTCAAGGCTATGAAACCATTACTCAGAGATGATGGTTCCCTCTGGATTCATCTCGACTGGCATGTATCTCATTACATCAAAGTAATCTTAGATGAGATCTTTGGATACGCTAATTTTGTGAATGAGATTGTCTGGAAAAGAACTAACAGCCCCAAAGCTCAAAGCAGGGGATTTGGGAGTCAACACGATGTTATTTTTCTCTACGCTCGAGATGCATCTAAGTTCAAAACGCATCAGGTCTACAGAGAACATGATAAGAAGTCTCGCAGACCCTACAGCTACAAAGATGAACAAGGCAAGTTCCGGCTAATAGAGATTGAGGCTCAAGGTATCCAGAGAACAGAGAACAGGAAACAGTTTGAATGGAGGGGCAGAACAGCGCCATACCTCTATCGTAAGGAAACCCTTGATGAGTGGTGGGATGCAGGATTAATCTATACCAGTAGGAACGGTCGATACACGAAGAAACAGTACCTATCGGACACACCAGGAATCCCAGTTTCTGACTTGTGGGTAGACATTCCTCCAGTGCAAGGAGCCTCAAAGGAGAACACAGGATTTCTTACTCAGAAACCAGTGTTACTCCTCGAAAGAATCATAGAGTCGTCCACAAGTACTGGGGACATCATTGCAGATTTCTTCGTTGGCTCAGGGACAACTGTTGTGGCTGCTCAACGATTGAATCGACATTGGATAGCGTGTGATTCATCTCTAGCAGCAATTAGGATAGCGGAGAAACGGCTCAAATCTCTAGATGCATCCTGAAATTAGTAAGATGTATATTCATTCACTCCCTATGATAAGCAGCAATGGAGGAATCTTTGTGTCTTTGCTGTTGACCGTATTCATCTTTGTGTTCTGTTTCTCAATCTATGGTTATTTCAGACTAGCTGGAAGACTTCAGTCCGACCCAGCAGATAGTAAACTGGGAGAAACAAACGCAGGGAAACTTTTCCGATCTAAGGTGTATGATGCGGCATTCTTTGATGGTGAGAGTGAGGACATCACAGATGTTCAGTCTAGATTGAGAATTTATGGTGGTGGATGAGTAGTTCAATCGACCCAAATAGGTTCATCATAATCAGTGGTTTTTTGGAATACCTCTCCGACAGCTTTTTTGTCCCAATATCTGAGAAGGAGATAGCTGACTGCAGCCACTGTTCCTGCAAAGATGTATGGGAAATATATATAGAAAATATAGTATGGACCATAAGGAATGTAACCAATCCATACGATCAGGAAAAGCCCTAGGAACAAAGAAGGTGCTGCGAGAAGCACACTCACTCCCAATCTACGCATACTTCGTTTATTCTTTTCCCAATCACGAACTCCATAGATGACCGTATTAACCTCCTCCTCTATCAGAGTGACGCCCTGTTCAACCTGAACTTTCGCCACCTGAGGATGCATTCCATAGATTGACTCAGTATCTACAAATGCAGGTTCATGTCTCCAGAAAGCACCTTTAATGAGAAGTACGAAAACAATGGGAATAATCAAAAATGTGGCGAAGTTGAGTATCAGATATAGACCATAAAAGTATCCGCTTAATAACATCATAATTAATGACACAGATAGTGGTACGAGAAAAGTTGCTGATAAGAAAGTAAGGATTGCGAAGAGTATTGATGCTCCTATAAGGTCACCAAACCAAGGTCTTCGTGGCACTCGCAGAAGGTGAAATGCTAGTAGGACTTCACCGCTTTCGGGACTCTGTAAGATAAGGTCTAACATAGGTCGGGATAAAACAACTGCATTGTATATAGGATTGAAAATCGATGCAATGAACGCATCTGCGCTCTGACGAATCCAAATATGCGTTCTGGAAGAAATTACTACTCTTTGATGAATCTGACTGATAAGACTAAGAAATTCAGGGTTGGTCGGAGGATTGTTAAATCTGAATTTCATACCTAGTAGAACAAGTATGTGGAAAAGAAATCCAACTCCCAATGAAACACCAATGACAATCCATAGATTCAGACCGTAGATAGTGTAAATGAATCTATAGAATATTAACACGGAAAACGGGATAGCACCTAATAAGGTCAGAAGTGCAATACCACCTCGTGAAAGCAGTGGAACTCGAGTTCCAAACCACCGAGCATACCTATCAGAAGATTTCGTCATTCCGCCCAACCAGCCAAGTGGTCAATCTGATGCAATGCGTTATAACTTGTTTGATTCAAGTCGAGCATCAAGTCTGAAACGAAAGAGATAGTAGTCACAATATGATAGATGAATTTTGTGAAACCTTTTGGTACAATAACTAGAGATTATCAATTCGTAAATCGAAGTACTCGAGAGATCATAGAGGAGATATTGGAAATCTCACAGAACTATCCAGAATTTACAAAGAAACTTTGCAAAAAGGCAATATCTGAAACTGCAACAGACGAGATAGTCTTACTCGCAATTCAACACTCATCAAATCTCAATTTTGATGAGCTCAAATGGAAAGTTCTTGAAGCGCAAGAAACCAGAAGTTTAGTGCGTCCTCATATTCTCATGATGAAGGCTAGTTCCGAGAGTGATTGGGACACAGTTATTGAAGCAATGGAAGCTGCAATTAACCAGAGTAATTCAGAATGGGAATCGTTCCTTCAGCTCCTCCATTTGTATAAGATTGTATCATTGAACCGGTTTGGTAGTCCAATAGAAGATAGAACACAGAAACGTATTGAGAAAGCAATAGAGAATAACCCCGCATTTGAGCAATTCTCGCCAAGTTACTATCTGGATTTAACAATAAGAATAAGATTGGAGGGCGATGTTACTCATGCAAAATCTGTTTGTGAAAAGGGATTAGCGCAATCTAGGATTGTCGATGACAGACTGAGTGAGTTATTCTTCTTGTGGCAAAAAGCAGAACTCATTGGAATATACAGCTTTGGACCAGGGACTACAGAAATTGCAAAACAAATTCTACGAGAAGCCACAGAGATTAGTGACAGCATCAATTGCATAGGGTGTCGTGCAGTGATCCTAGAGCTGATTCAGGTTATGTGTCACATGCGTGGAGAATACTCAGAAGCATATGATATTAGCTTAGAGAATCTAAAGATGTTGGAAACTATTGGAAGACAGGATGGTGTCGACATCCACAATCTGTCTGCAATATGCAATGAGATGGGAAATGGGCGTGAGGCACTGGAGTGGGCGAATCAAGCTCTGCTATTCTATGATAAACAGCCCTTCTATCGTCCTATTGTATATTTGGATCTTGCTTGGTCCCTCATCAACCTGGGGAGGTTGGAGGAGGCTGAAGAACAGCTGAATCTTGCAAGAGAGTATCTCTACGAATCGGGGTATGGATCCATAATTGCCTTAGAGCAAATGGTAAGTGGACTCCTCGAGCGAGCTAGGGGAGATTATGAACCAGCCCTTACAAGTCTAGAGAAGGCATGGGAAACGAATGTGAAAGAGCACCGTCACAATAGAGCTACATCATGTCTGGTAAAACTTGCAGAAACGGAAGTCATGGCATTTGAACCTACACCAGACAATACACATGATGAATCATCAGGATCTTGGCTGACCAGACTCGAGGAATATGGAGAGAAGATGGATCTGCCGGGAGTAATTGCTTTAGCACTGTTTCAGAAGGGCGAGCTTAGACTAAAGCAAGGTCGTCTTGTTGAGGCTGAAGAGCTTGACAAAGA
This sequence comes from Candidatus Thorarchaeota archaeon, assembly GCA_048882305.1. Classification (GTDB taxonomy): domain Archaea; phylum Asgardarchaeota; class Thorarchaeia; order Thorarchaeales; family Thorarchaeaceae; genus SMTZ1-45. The sequence goes on along the minus strand of JBHLRT010000173.1, from coordinate 1,433 downwards.
AGTCCATAAGATGTCGGAATTACCGGGGTTGGCATATCTGAAAGACAAGGCACATCTTGTAGATATAATGCTTGGGCAGAGAAAAAAAAGGTAAAGTCAGCGAGCCACCACATACCCGTTCGAAACACTCGCTGACTTTTGGTTGCTTATGATCGCATCTTCACTACAATTGCTATGGCGACCACGACGACTGCTCCCCCACCGGCAATCATGAGAATCATCGTCATGTCTGGTGGGTCTGTTGTTCCAGAAGATGTAGGATCTGTTGGTGTTGTTGATATTGTTGGTGTTGTTGGCGTTGTTGTGTCGTCTATATAATCCTCGTACTCCACATTGATATTGTCAATCGACGCACCTCTAGTCCCAGAGAAAGCAAAGTATGAGTAATCGCCAACTGGAAAAATGACCATCTCGTCCAGAGCCAAAGTATCATTATGATATACTCGAATCCTGTTTGGATCAGCACGTGTT
>JBHLRT010000173.1:0-952 GCA_048882305.1 Candidatus Thorarchaeota archaeon | reverse complement strand
CACGTGTTCTCTGAATTCGAATGTGGTGTTCCCATTCTATTACTGTTAGAAAACTATACAGATCATCATAATTTCTACCTATGGTCCAATCACCAGCAAATTCGATCCATAACACTATACTATCAAAAACTGAGGTTCCAGTATGATCTCTTAGGAAAGCGATTACTACGTGTCCGGCATAATCGGGATCGTCACCTATTTCAACATCGAATGTCCAATTTCCGAATGTCGTATTACTTGAGTGTAGAATGACAGGAAGTGAAGGTCCCGGTGCTAAGGCAGTCACTGTCAGTTTTCCACTAGTGACTACATACGATCCAGAATTAACCGTCCATCCATCATAGTTCCCATCATTGAAGTCATCAGACCAGTTGAGGGTCAATTCTGCAACAACATCAACCGGGAATGATATCATGATGAGTAGACCGATAAGGCCTAGCAAAACAATGTGTTTTTGTTTTCGCATTCGTATCCCTCTGATTTAGTTATGACACTAAATTCAATTACCTGTAATACAATTACATTAATATAAGAATTGTGGGAAATATAAACATCGAAACCTCTTAATTTGGTAAAGGATAAATACCGAAATTTCCTCGATTGCATTTGGAGAGAACGCCCATGAGTAAGAAGAAGAGTATAGCAAGGGAGTCATTGAGAGAACAGATCATGGGTAAGAGAGATGAGAGTGATTTCGATGTGGAAAAACGAGAAGTCCACATCATGACACGGCTAAGCAATAATATTGTTGAAGCTATCGATGCACTTGTAACTCTCAGTGTGTTCAAGAGCCGCTCTGAGGCAGTTGCTGCATATGTCGAGAATGCTATCATCAATAATGCAGAACTTTACGAGACGCTCATTACGCAGGCTCAAGAGGTCTCCGAGATGCGAGACTCTGCTATGGATTCAATCCTTCAGACCCTCAAAGAGAAGAAGTAACCATAATCAG
>JBHLRT010000172.1:0-5183 GCA_048882305.1 Candidatus Thorarchaeota archaeon | reverse complement strand
GGTAGCGCCTGTGGGATTATTTGGAGTTATCATGAAGATAGCTCTGGTCTTTTTGTCAATTGCAGCTTCAATGTCTTCAATTTGAGGCTGAAATGTTTCATCAACTGGTATTTGCTTCACTTCAGCTCCTGCCAGTTTCACAGCCATAACGGAGTTGAAATAGAATGGAGAGGGCATGATTACATTCTCACCCGGATCAACAAGTGTCAATATTGCACCAGCAAATGCATTGTTGGCCCCAGCAGTGATAACTAGTTCATCTTGTGGATTCGCGTCGATTCCTGATTTCTGACGGAGGTATAACGCAAGCTCTTCTCTCAACTCCATTAGACCCTCGTCGGATGTGTAAACATGCGTCGCAGGATGAGATAATCTATCTTTCAAAATGGTCAGTGCATCATCTGGAGGTATATGGCCTGAAATTCCTTGGCCTAAATTCAAGAAACCCGGAGACGTGGTGAACTGCTTTGCTGCTTCAGCCAGTTTCACTATTGGTGGTGGCATAATATCATTTGTCCGATATTTCATTGAATACACCAGGATACAGGAAGATAATTTGTGCGTTTCAAGTGGGTTCTTTGATTTCCCAAGAGCCACGTTGAACCTCATTAGGAATCAGGTATGATATAACATTACCTCCACGAAATTTCGCATTTAGGAATCGTTATATCTTGAATGCAATGGCGAAACTGAGTGATTTAGATGGATAAAGTAGCTGAAGGAAGAAAGGAAGTGCAAAGAGCCGCAGGATGGTCAGTCCTTGCTGCTGCATTTCTTACCATCCTCAAGCTAGTTATCGGTCTTATAACAAACTCGCTAGGTATTCTATCAGAGGGTTTACACAGTGGACTCGATTTTGCAGCCGCAGGAATAACACTTGTTGCGGTGAGAAGAGCTTCAAAAATGGCTGATGAGGACCATCTCTATGGACATGGTAAGATAGAGAATTTCGCTGCATTTGCAGAAACCATCATTTTGTGGATTACCTCTGTATGGATCTGTCTTGAGGCAATTCATAGAATAGAGATCCAAAATTGGCCAGAAGCATCGATTTGGGGCATCTTCATTATGGTGATTGGTGTAATCGTAACTTATGTTCAGAGTAGGACCCTTTATCGAACTGCAGAGAAGCATGGAAGTCAAGCACTTGAAGCAGACGCACTTCACTTCAGAACCGATATGATAAGCTCGGCTGTGGTTCTTCTCGGACTAGGATTCGTTTGGATTGACATTCCTATTGCTGACCCACTTGCAGCAATTGGAGTAGCTATTATTATCTTCATAGTATCTGCGAGACTTGGAAAGCGGACATTCGATGCACTAACAGATAGAGCACCACACGGACTTCAAGAGGACATTATGCGCAGAGTGTGTGAAGTTGGTGGAGTTGTTAAATGTACTCGCGTACGTGTAAGGCATTCTGGACCAGAGTTATTCGTGGATATAGTAGTCACGGTAGACGAGAATATTGATACTGCAGAAGCACATAGTATAGCTGAATCAATTGAAACTGCACTTGTGGATTTGGCTCCTAGAGTCGATGTCATTGTACATATCGAACCAGCGGTGGGAGACATATCCGAATATTCGGAATTGAACATCTACGATCAGATGCAAATCATCAGTCGAAGAATTCCTGATGTACAAAGTGTTCATAACATCCGTATTTTCGACATGCCAGATTGTTTTGATATTGCTGCAGACCTCGAAATGTCTGATCATTTGACTTTAGAAGAGGCACATTCAGTTTCAGATATGTATGAGAAGAGATTGAGAGAACTTGTGGGCAAAAAGGTCAAATCTGTGACTTTGCACTTGGAAACGACAATGACAAAGGATGTTTCTAAAGATTTAACAGTAGAAGCATCAAACATCGTTGAATTAGTCAAGGAAATCGTTTCTGAATTTACCCCACCTGTGAATTATCGAGAAGCTAAGATACGTGAAGGCCCTGAGGGTTACTCAGTCTTGCTTGATTGCACAATTCCCGGTGAGATAACGCTAACAGAGAGTCATGAATTCGCTAACTTGATTGAACAGAGAATTCTTGAGAGAATCACATCAGTCAAGTCAGTATTCATTCATTATGACCCTGTGTGACTCAAGCTTAATATTCAGGCACGATTGATGTATTATTGAGGTTCTGAAAGATGGATGAAGATTGTGCGGTAAAAATCCTTGGTGCACCTGAAGCCCAAGTGATTCAAACCAAAGAGATGGAGATGAAGCAGCCTTTGCTTGTCTGTTGTTTCCCTTCAGCAGGAGTAGTGGGGACAATAGCAGCCAATACTCTGATAGAAAAATTCGATATGGAAGAGATTGCCCATGTCAGGTCAAGGTATATGCCCTCAGCGGCAGTGTTCTTAGACGGTCGTCTACGACATCCCTTCAGAATCTACGGTCACAAGGAAAAGGATCTCCTCGTTGTTACAGCAGAATTGCCAGTTGCAGAAGAAGGACTATACCCTGTTAGTTCCGTCCTTCTAGACTGGGGTGCAACCATGGGAGTCAAAGAAACAGTCATACTTGATGGAATACCAGTTCAAGGATTACCCTCAGACCGAAAGGTTCTGTATGCCGCTGAAGAGGAGAAACTTGCTGAACTCGAAGAAGATGAATCTATGGAGATTCTGACAAAAGGAATCATTACTGGCATTGCTGGATCGATTCTCTCAGAAACTCTATGCAGAGATATGGTTGGATTTGCACTTCTCACTCCAGCTATAGCTATGGTCCCAGATCCTGAAGGAGCTGTCCAATTACTACAAGCACTCAATAGGCTTTACAAAGTAAATGTGGATGTGGCAGAACTACAAGAAAGTGCAAATGAGATACGTAAGAAAATGGAGGAAATGGCCCAACAGGTTGATGGACTTCGAAGACAGCAACCAGGTCCAGGCCGACCGGGCTATGAAAGAATGTATGCTTAACTAGTCTGTACAGGTGTCATAGGCTTCTTTAGCACCATGAGCATTTCGCTCGCCAACCTTACCGGACCACTTCTCGCAGATGACTTTCTGAACGGTTTCAAGTTTCACAAGACCAGTAGCCTTTGCAAAGGCACCCAGCATTGTTGTGTTGATCACCGGCAAACCACCCACAAGTAAGCCATTCTTCAGAGCTATACCTGTTCCATCATAGGTGTAGACATGGCCCGTTGGTAATTGAATCTCATTTGGTTTCTTGGGAGTATTGATTATGACCTTCCCATCATCAATAAGACCTTCAGTCACATCGATGAGGTCAAGGATTGATGCATCGAGGACAGCCACGATGTCAGGAGTGTAAATCTGGCTTCGAACATTAATCTCATGGTCAGAAATTCGTGTGAATGCTTTCACGGGGGCACCTCGTCGCTCAGCACCGAAGTATGGGAATGCCTGGACACCTTTGTATCCGTCAATGTAAGCAGCCTTTGCAAGTAGTTCAGCAGAGGTTACACCACCTTGTCCTCCACGACCGTGCCAGCGAATTTCAATCATCTTCATTTGAAAGACCCCTGGGGACTTCCCCTGTTGTCAACCCTTGCGCGGTATCGGCTGAACATAACCTTTACGTTATCGCTACCAGAGCATAGCAGAACCTTTACGTGACCTCATCCTTTGAGAACTATGTGATCAAAATGGGCGAGTACATGAAAGCCAACAAGGAACTCTGGGATAAACTCGCAAAGATACATCACAAGTCAGAGTTCTATGATGTTGAGGGATTCCTCAAGGGAAACCAGACATTGGATCCTATTGAGCTAGAGGAACTCCCAAACCTCACCGGAAAGAAACTCCTACACCTACAGTGTCACTTCGGAATGGACACACTGTCAATGGCGAGATTGGGTGCAGATGCAACTGGAGTAGACTTCTCCTCAGAAGCAATTGATTTGGCGAAGGAATTGAGCAAGACTGCGAAAGTGGACGCCAAGTTCTTGTGTTCCAACATCTATGACCTTCGTGAGAAACTAGAAGGTAAGTTCGACATTGTATTCACATCAGGTGGTGTAATCATGTGGCTTCCAGACCTTGATGAGTGGGCAAAGATAATCACCCACTTTCTGAAACCGGGCGGCATCTTCTACATTCGAGAGTTCCACCCCTTTGGTTATGTCTTTGATGACGAGAAGGATGTGACCGACCTCAGAGTGCGGTATCCATATTTCCAAGATATGGAACCATTGAAATTCGAGGAAGAAGGAACATATGCAGATGAGGATGCTGACACTGGTAAGATGCTCTCCTATGAGTGGAACCATCCAATCTCGAGGATAATCAACGTTCTCATCAATGCGGGACTGATTATCGAGTTCTTCCACGAGTTCCCAATGACAACCTACAAGGCACTTCCGTTTATGGTTGAGAAAGAACCAGGTAGATGGTATTTGCCTGAAGATGAAGACAAAATCCCATTCATGTTCTCAATCAAGGCTAAAAAACGAAAAATAAACTAGGAATCTTCACGAAGGGAACTGACCACACCGTCAGCTGACTGAGCAGCCTGCTGAAGACCTACACCAGATCCTGCAGTATCTGTCCCCACAATATAGAGACCTTTGATGGGAGTTCGAGGACCAGGGCTATCAAGATCAGTCTGTCCGGGGATGAGTGCGGCACGAGTAGCATAAGACATCTGCGCATGCTCGAGTTCCACATTGTCTAAAATGCCAGGATGATACTCCTCTAGACCATTCGCTTTCATAATCTCAACCATTTCTTCCTTACTCTTACCGGGAATAGTCATCATAGCAATTGCAACGAGTTCCTTTCCTTCAGGAGCGCAACTAGGATCGAAACTAGAAATTGAAACAATCCATCGATTCGGAGTGGGATGTACGAGCACACGGTTCTTTCTATCCCCAATAACTGGTTTATTGAGTCCAAGCCAGAGTGTAATTCCATGTGTTGGTTTCATACTACTCCAACGTTTGAAGAAGTCAACAATCTCAATATCTGTAGACTTGACAATGTTGGGCATTGCCCATAAAGGAATATTGCTAACAATCCGGTTGTGTGGCAGTGTCTTTCCTGCAACTGTTATTCCTGTCACACTTCCGTTCTCCTCATGAATCTCGTCAACAGGTGAGTTGAGAACATAATTTCCATTAATGGTTTCAATTACTCTCTTGATTAGTCCCTCCATCCCACCAATAACATATCCCTCATCATAATCACTTGAACCAAAAATCAGTCTTT
>JBHLRT010000171.1:0-5203 GCA_048882305.1 Candidatus Thorarchaeota archaeon | reverse complement strand
ACAATGACATCATAGAGGTCTTTCCTGCCCCAAACCTCATTACCGAACTTCCGAATATCCTTCTCAATCTCATCTGCCATGTCCCTTTGTTCCTTATCAGGGGATATGTCTTTGATAAAGAGGATATATCCAATTTCGTCATCTTGATCGATTACTTCTTCAAAATCCTTAAGCGCTTGAAGAGTCACCTCACCAGATGGAATCTTGGCAATCTCATCTAGCGCTTTCTTTGAGTTTTCTATATAATCATCCGCAATGGACCGCATCTTCGCGGGTTCTATTGTCCAGTCCGGTTTGCGGATTACACCCTGCTCCGTCATATCTTTCGAGCAATGATTAATCATATTTAAGCTGCGCCTTGTAGGCGATTGGAGGGCATAAAGACCAACATAACACATTGTGGCATGTTTTTTAAGGACTCAAGTATTAGTCCCTTGCAGGTCAACCCCTTTAGTCATGCTGAGGGGTTGTAAACATTCAGGAGAATTAGAAGCATGGGTAAAGTAACTGACCCAATTGCCAAGAGAATCAGAAAGAAGGCTGCCAAGGATATCAAGGGAGGCTTCTTTGGCACGATCACTCATTACATCCCCGGCTGGCACGGGTATCAAGAGAAGGAAGAACGGCGCGCCGCTGACAAGGTCCTTCGTGAATTCATAGCAGACCAGCTCCGGCTTGTCAAGCAAGACCTTGAGAAGCTCCAGATGATGGCAGTGGATTACAATCTCACAAAGACGTGGGAAACATTCGACAGAATGCTTGCGCTTACTGATAAGATTGAATCAGCCATTAGGTACGCCGATTACGGATATGCCGCTTGGGGTTCAAAAGAGAAGATCAATGAAAGAGAACTCGACCAAGTGTACGAGTTTGATGCAGTCATCATAGATGACATAGGTGCAGTAAATGATGTCGTTGAGGAATTCCAAGACGAAATGAACCAGGGTAAGTTTGACGAAGCCTGGAACTACACCTATCGCATGTGGACAATCATGCAGCGCCTCGAGGAGAAATGGAATCAACGCGAGGGCTACATGAAAGGCTATCAAGAGTAGTCTATTGATATAATTCCGGAGCGTTTGCTCCGGAATCTTACTTCTTTTCCTATTCTACTATATCGCAAACTCTAATTCATCAAAATATGCACTATATAGAACATGCAAGAAGTATATCTGCAACTCACAATAGGTATGCAATTTTTCCTTTTAATGGGGTATCTATTTTACCTGATTTTTCGAACCTATGGAGAGAAAGAAGTACGAGTTTCAATGTTGCGTTGGCTGATTGGCCTTATTGCGTTTCTTACAATAATTCTAATTGTTTCAGTCGCGCTCGTATCTAAAGCGATGCCAGTCAGGGATCTTGTAGTGGCATCAGCAGCCCTATTTGTTGATGTAATAGGACTCTATCTGCTTCTTGATGACTCTCAAAGACTATCTAAGACATTTATTGCAGAACAGACTTAGAGTTGCACCGTTTCGAAAACCACAATTACATTTTACCAATATTGAGAAGGGGAGTGAGGATGCAATCATTAGAATCAGTATTGGAGGAAATTCATTGATATGCAGGAACATTGTTGTGAGATGTTGTATAGAAACTCATTGTTCATTGTGTAGCATGTCTTTGGGAAGGTGACAATACCTTTTGAGATACTCACGCCATCTGAAGCAAATTGCTCGACTCATTGGTATTGCAATATTCATCTACATCATGCTAGGCATAGATGTTCAAAATATGCTTGGATTTGTTTTTAGTATTCCCCCATTCTTTTCCCTCACACTAATTCTCTCAATCTTTCCTATGATGATTCTTAGAGGAGCTAGATGGAAAGTCATCGCAGAGGGTATAGATCTGAGTCTGAGTACAAAGCAAGCAACTGAAGCATTATGTTTGGCGCACTTAGCAGGGCTAGTCATTCCAGGTAGTTTTGGAGATCTAATCAGAATTCCGTATATGAAGCATAAAGGTAATCGGGTTGATAGGGCAATCATCAGTATTTTGCTAGATGCAATAATGGGGTCAGTCATTCCATTCACAATAGGATTATTGGCTCTAGCAGTGATTCTTGAAATCAACATCTCCATTGAAGTAGCTCTCATCGGATGTATTTGGCTGGTCGGGGGATACATCTCCTATCGCATTCTGAGGGCGACACTCTGGTCGAGATTTATGAAAGCGCGACTCAGAAGATTGATGAAAGATGGCATTCGTGGTAGAGCTTTCTTTACACTGCCTTCAATGTTAAAAGCCCTCGGAGGCAGAAGAATAGCAATTAGTTTAGCTCTGGCTGCAATGCTGTTTGCTCTGTATGTTTCACAGGCATACCTACTAGCATTCGCTCTTGGAATGACAATTGAGTGGACGTACCTTGCTGTAACACTTGGTCTCACCTTATTGATGATGGCAATTCCTGTGACCATTCAAGGATTAGGAATAAGGGAAGGTGTGTTACTTTTCATGCTTACACGATTAGGTATAGGTCCAACGCTCATTGTTTCGTTCTCGCTCACCTTAATGGCAATCAATATCACACCAGCTATTGCAGGTTTTGTGATTTGGATGCGAAATCCGTTCGTTGATATCACTGACCAAGCAATACTAGATGAGGATGTGGTTTGGCCATCTTTTCCGGACATAGTGGAAGGATGAATCACATCACATTACTTGAACAGACTCGATTTGAAATCACCAAAAGTCATACCTTCTAATGGCTCAAACCAGTCTGGAAATTGAGTAATAGTTTCCTCTACGTTTAGAACTTCCATGCGAAGTCCGGGAGGACCTGACACCTCAATCTGGACAAATTTAGCTACATCTTCCCTTCCCTCGCCTCGAAGAAATTTCACTACTAAATTGGACATTCTTATGTCCGTCATGAATTCATCGGGATTATCCATCATCTCGAATAAATCCCAAAGGTCTTCGAGAAGTCGGAATTTGAGTCGCTTCTCGTTGAAAGGATATGACACATCATTCAGGGTAATTTCCATCTCGATGCGATCGAAGATCAGAGTCCATGCATCTAGGATGTCAAAGAGTGACTTTTTCATGTTCACCAGAGAGGTGTAATTTCAATTGAATATAAACTTCGTCAACTATTCCATACCAAGGTCTCTTAGAGCTCGATGGACTAGGTTCATGCTTAGGTAGCGTTGGCAGTTACTACAAATGAATGTGTCAGGGCCTTGCCATTGAACGCCCATACTGAAATCAATAACAGCCCCGCAGGATGGGCATTTTATCATATCCGTTCTTGAGGTGGAGAGCATCCTTTTTGTGACTGAGTCAAAAGATGAGGATTCTATTTCTGAGGAGATATTCTTAGTTCTTAAGGTGTGTCGGTGTCCAACAATTCTCAATTTAGTTCACCCTTATCCATGTTGGAGCAGTTCATGTTCTTCTATAAGACTGAGCAATACAGAAATTCTGATGAAGCGGATATTATGTTACCAGAGTAGAAATGGGCAAAATGTACAATCATTAATCTCGAAAATCTCTTTGTAGAGCGTTAAATTTTCATTGATAAAAGAAAATGAAGGAAAAGGAGGTTGTCCTCCTTTCCCATTAATCTAAATATTACTCAAACTTCTTTGCTATCTTTTCCATCCCGTATATGAATAGGATAAGCAGAAGGATCGCTCCAAGATTAGAATTACCCAGAGCGAACAAACCTGCAAAGAAGTTAATGGACCCAGATGTGAATGGAAGTGTAGCACCCCATGGATTCATCGGTGCTCCCAATGCAATGTTATGAATGTATGATGTTCCATTGAACAGGATACCAAGTAGGAATGTAAGGACCATTAGCATATAGAAAATCTTTGCAAGATCTCCGAAGAATGCACCTACCTTTTCACCCAAAAACATCGCGAAGATGTTAAAGAGCCCATAGCACATGAGTGTGAACGCAAATGCAATCATTATACCTCCACCCATGAAGATGAACTGAGGCATTATGTGATTGGCACTCATGTCCCCAATCATAGCGTCCATGTTAAAATTAGCATAGAGAGCTACAGCAAGAACAAGAAACAGACCTTTGAGAAAGTGGAAGACATTCTTGACAAGATCCCAATTCCCAAGTCTATTCTCGAGGAATGGAGCAATAAAGAACAGAAATCCTGTTATAAGAACTAGGAAAGCCGCCCCAATCTGTGCTGCATCAATCGCCATCCAGATTATCGAGTTTAGCATTAGAGCTAGACCCAAACACATCCAGGCTGTATTCTCTTTACCAATTGCATAGTACATCGGAAAGAGCAATCCGAGTACAAGAGTAAAGTAGTATACCCATGTTAAGCCAACATTGGCAAGTACTGCATCAGACAGAAATGTCCAAGGCAAATAGATTAGGAAGAAAATTGCCAATGCGACTGCAGACAGGTATTGAATTAGAGTCTTGAAACTATACTGTTCACTCAAGTTCAATTCACTCCTTTGGCCCGAAGGCTCACGCAGTATTCATAGATTTGAACTCGGTAATATAAATCGGTGTTGATTTTGTGAAATTTAGTTCGACAAAAGCCGAACTTCAGGCGCCAAACATGGTTATTTTGAAAGCAGTTTCCAGTTCATTGGCGCCGTTCGACCTCTAGAAAGATTTGTCTGGTCCGACCAGATCTGCTCTGACGCACCACTAATAATCACGCAAAGAATGTAAGCTGAAAATAATACACCACCCAGAGACCTACAAAGAAGAACATGACAGATATCAGAACATAGATGGCTGATGATATACGACCTTTGAAAGCAAGAAGAGCAACCCATGCTGATAGCATGATTCTTGGAGAGGCAATTCCTGAAATTCCTTCCATACTCAATGTAATCCACATGAACAATACTCCGTATAATCCAAGTTCAGCATCATCCTTTACGAGGATCAAAGTCAATACGAAAAATGGTATCGTGAACATGTATCTTGTGAGCATAAGTAAGATTGGTTCGACTCCGGGATTGTTTTGGGTGAAGTATCCCTCAAAGAACCATCTAAATTGATGATAAGGAGTTGCTAGCGCATCTCCAAACCAAACGTGCGAGTTAAAGACTACAAAGAAATTTCCAGTCAGTGATTGAAAATAGAGAAACAAGGCGGCTACACTTACAACAGGGATTGTAAACCAAAGCAAATGAAAGTCAAAAGCTTTCAATAGAGACCTCTCTTCCTTGTATCGGTCAATCAGTTTTGAAAGAATAATCACAC
>JBHLRT010000170.1:0-5204 GCA_048882305.1 Candidatus Thorarchaeota archaeon | reverse complement strand
CCAATCCCCCGCCAATTGATCCCATGCTGATCGGTATTGCAGCAGCCGCTGGTGTGGTAATCGTAATTCTAATTGTGGTTCTAAAAAGAAGGTGAGGCAAGACAGAAGCATTAATTTTGTACCTCCTTAACTATCAGAGGGTCGATGATGTTTACCACTCTGCGTTATCCAACAAAACAACAGAACTCCATCTGGCTCAGAAGGCGTCAAAAAGACCGACCATCAGATATCGCCAAGGACCTGAATGTGTCAAGACCCTATGTGAGCATGGAGCAGAGGAGAGCAGAGGGTCGGATTAGGAAGCTCATAGAACATGCTGCTTCAGTCAACAGGGTGAAGATAGAACGCCTGAGTGCGCGGTATGGTATAGCAAGAGGATTCTGTCACACCTATGACTCACAGACTTACATCGTCTATTCCCCTAAGATTGGTGTTCAGAACTGGTATGTGCATGAGGGGAACTGTGGTACCTGTGAACTGGAGGACCAGTGTATGGAAACGCTTCGCACCTTAGCAGCGGAGTGGGAGATTGGCATCCCACCCGGCATACCACCCACAGAGCTTGGTGTATACTTGTTCGAAACCATAAGGAGGAAACTCAAGTGGGACAAGATGTGAAGGACCGCTCAAGAGTATGCCCGTTGCCTCCGCGTTCCGAGAATGTGGAATCTAGGCACATAAAGTCTCGAACAATCATAATGACTGTAAGTATATCATTCATCTTGACAACAACCGGTATAGCCTATTACGGGATGCAACCACCATCGACGCCTCAGCTACCAATACCTCCTCCTGCTCCACTGATAATTGTGCCAGGTACCCCGCATGATCCCATATGGATTTTTAGCGAGAGGGACTTCTCAGAAACTGCTCTGTTAGAGGGGTGGCCTGGAAATGGTTCTCCCGAAAATCCGTATATAATTGACGGGTTGGACATCAGTAACCCAGGACATCCCCAAGATCATACACGTGCTCACTGCATAGGAATCAGCAACACACGTGTCAGCTTCATCATCAGAAATTGCCATCTTAATGGTGCTAGTCGGGAGTGGCCGGGAAGAGCTGGGATCTTTCTAGAGAATGTCATGCATGGAGAAATAATGAATAACATACTCTATGATAATGGCTACGGTATCCTGATTCAAGATTCTGAAAATTGCACCGTGGCGAACAATATCTGCTACAACAACACCGCAGGTATCGAACTCGATTGGTCTAGTTTCAACACATTTTCCAACAATTCATGCAATGACAACTATGAAGGCATCGAAATCCTTGACTCGAGTTTCAACACACTTTCAGACAACACTTGCTACAACAACACCAAACAAGGCATCTTCCTCCGCTGGGCAACTAACAACATCATAGCCAACAACACTTGCTACAACAACTACATTACCACTGACAGAGATTTAGGTGGTGGCATCCAGCTGCATGTTTCAGATTTCAACATCGTGGTCAACAATACGTGCGCTAACAATAACATTGGCATATTCCTCTATGAATCAAGATCCACCAACATGGTGAACAACATCTGCTTTAACAACACCAATCATGATATCTACATCCTGGATCCAGAACCCATCACCGAAATGACCTGGGGCTTCGACCCTGTACTTCCCCTACCAGTAATAGGTTGCTTGGGATTCATAGGAATCACATTGATGGGTACAGAATGGAGAATGAGAGGAAAAGGAAAGAAACCGGGGTAATATTCAATTGAATCAAAAGGGAGCATCAAGCCCCCTCAATCTTCTTTTCATCTCAAACAATCTGGATTGGCTTTAGGTACGTAGCTAGAGGAGTTCTGTTAAGTACAAATCCCACCATGGTCCAAGCCATTGCCCCATACAAGAAGAGAAACTTAGCAAGAGCAAAGCTTGAGTGAGCAATTGCAAGCCAACCAGCAAACCCAACCGGATCAGAGGCCATCAAGAGTAGGAAGACATTCTCGATCCCATCCAGAATAGCAGCTATGACACCCACCCATGCAAGCGATAGACCAATCCTCTTTGGGAGACCTATCTTATAGTTCCATGAAATAAGTCGTGCGGCACTGTAAAAGAAGACCCCATAGGATAGCATGAAGAGATAATCTGCAAGGTTTGCTGTAATGAAGAATCCCATCTCTGTGGGACTCATGAGTGAGAAGTAGTTTCTGATGATCTCGGCATTGAAACCAAGCTGAGTGTCCTCCATAGTCCCTGCATAACCAGACATCTGCAAAATGACAATTACTAATGTCGCTGCACTTATCAAGAATATAAAACTCGCAAGTGTGACACGTCGCATGTGTTGTTTCTTCTTATTTTGTTCGAGTTCTGTGTTTTCAGTTTTCGTTTCTGTCAAGTGTTGGATTCCTCCTGAAAGATAAGTGAATGAACATTCACTTATCCAAAAATGAACGACCATTCATTTATATATCTTCCTTGCTATGCAATATCTCGCAATGACGAGGACACGAGACCAAGCAAAATATGATTCAATTCTCAAAGCCTCTATCAAATTAGTAAATGAGCTAGGTTTTGATGGTATCTCTATCTCAAAGATAGCAAAGAAAGCAAAGGTCTCCCCAGCGACGATCTACATCTATTTTGATAGCAAGGAGGATCTCCTTACCAAACTCTACAGCGACATTCGTAGAAAAATGAGCGAGGGAGCTTTGGAAGGTCTTGAGGAGGGAATGGCCATAGAGGCAATCTTCAAGTCTATCTGGCATCATGCATTCTCATTCAATCTTAGTCATCCAGAGTATCTTACGTATCGAGAACAGTTTGAAAGGACAACAATGATGAGGAAAATCAAGGTAGAGGACTTCGAGCTTTTCCAGACAATCGACAATCTACTCAAACAGGGTATAAAAGAGAAGAAAATCAAGGCGCTTCCCTTACCAATCCTGACAGCATTTTCCTACGCCCCAATCATTACCCTTCTAACTTACCATAATGTTGGAATCGTCAAGATGGATGAGCAACACATTGAGCTGGCATGTGAGATTGCATGGAATGCGATTCATTCATAATCTAGATTCAATGCGGAGGCACAAGTATCTCAAACACATGTTCTTCTGTGCCTTTATTGACGCAGCTTGAAACAACCAAGATCCCCTCTTCTTGCACTAATTCAAGCTCAAACCCAATGAATATGAGATTCTTGAGATATTCGAGGATTTCAATCATGGTGTCTATGAATTCCTGGAGTACTACCATACCAGACGACTCTCGTAGGAGTGGTAGAGAAACCTCGACATCGACCTCAATGTCCTCTGCCTTGCCCTCATGTAGAATCATCAGACTCGACTGCAGTTCGTACCTCTGTAAATGGATGAAACTGTTTCCAAGCAAACCAGTACTCTTCAGATATAGGCCACTTGACAAGATCGCGCTTAATATCACCTCGTAGCCATTTTCCACTGAAGTTCCATGCGGTATGGTTAGCTTCGTCGTGAATCTCATCCTGGTCTGGAGAATATTTTAGTTTCAGCTGAACCTCTTCGAGTTCAGTGTAGTAACCCCGGACAATCTGGGTTTTAGACACAAGCAGGAGTTTTAGCTCGTCATCCCGAATCCAGACTTGTTTTAGTATATCGTCCTTTAGGTATGCAACATCACCCTGTATTCGTGGCACACCAATAACCAATGCTTTCTGTGGTAGGCGATTATCACGCTCCTTCTTTGGAATCCCAGGAATCACGTTTGACTGCATATAGAAATCCCAGATGAATGGCATATGAAAGGGACGAAGGTCTTTCTCTGGTGTATGCACCAATTGGATATTTGGATAGGAATCTCTGGCCATAGACCAAGTGAGTAGATCCAAGCGAATCAAATCCAACTTTCGAGGATGCAGTCTGCCTACCAAGCTCTCTCCAGTAGCTTGTTGCCAGAAGGTCTTAGTGCGTTTGTCTGCCATCACCATGTTGCCTTTGTAAAAGCCGCCCACAATGAAATGTCCATACTCTGTTGCATCATAACCAATTCCTGTGTTGCATATGGGGCAGAAGGTTACAAGAACACTCTTACTTCCAACGACATCGTTGATGATATGATGCCATGAAACAAAACTAACAGGATAAGCTCGTTGTACTTGGTCAACCTCTATTACTAGAACTGGTACATCCGGAGGGATTAGGTCTTCATTATTGGCTGGTTCATATTGCGGTTGCATCACAGCTTGGAATATTCTATTAGGATGCATTATGGCACTAATGAGAAGTAGCACGATTTGGATAATGGCGAGTGATATTGAGACAGACCCGAAGGTTTGTGTGACCACTAGCAAAGTCACGTAGAACAGTGCCAAAAGACCTACAACGTAAATTCGGTATCTAAAATGTAGATTTACCAAGGACAGAGGAATTCTCGAATTAAAGGCAGACATCATATGGATGAACGCGATAAAAAGAATTACAGCGGTGAGAAATACGCCAATCAGAATCATTATAGAATCCCTCAAGAAAACTCAGTTGATTCTTTTCAATATGGTCATAGTGGAAATAACATGGCATGAGGAACTTTAATCTCGGTTTCTGGTCATATCTACTTATTACCTAGTTCACCCAATTCAATGCATGGGGGTATTGACATGACCGGTGAAGACTCTAAGAAAAAGAAAGATTATCCTAGCCATTATTCACCCGGAATAACCGCTAAGCAAAGGGATAGGCTAATAGAAGCTCTTCTCCTCGGTGTCGAATTATCTGCAAGAGACGAAGAACGTCGAAAAGCCGAAAAGAGGAAAGAGGCACAGAGAAAAAAAACAAGCCTTTCAGAAGATAAATGGAAAGAGCTGGTCAAGAAGAAATAATTATGATAATCTCCAAGACTTGGCTTTTGAATTTACATTTGTTCCATAGAGATTGTTCATAACTGATATGTTCAACCAGAAAGAGGATGCAAAAAGAGATAGTAAGAGAGGAGATTAGCCCCCTCTCTTCATTGATTGTTTCTGTTTATCCACTCTGCTTCATATATGAGTATAGACCCAATATCAGAAGCACGGGCATGATGATCATGTCAAAGACATGCATACCGATTGCCTCAGCAGAGAGTGTTGAGAATAGCAGTGCTGTCACTGAACCTTCCATTATGATGGTACTTGCTAGCAGAGCGTATAGAACCAGATATCCAAACTTGACATACTCCCACTCCCAATCCTTCTTGAATATAATTAGGAATGCGAAGATTGCTATAACAAACAACACC
>JBHLRT010000169.1:0-5227 GCA_048882305.1 Candidatus Thorarchaeota archaeon | reverse complement strand
GAACAAGACTCACTTGTTCCATATACAAATGCCTGGTGCATTGAAGATGATATGCCATACCACTACTATACAGCACAGGTCGCTATTGGAAACCAGATCCTAGATGATGCCGGATTCGCTATTGATGAAGGTACTGGATACAGGCTTGCTCCTGATGGTTCACCATTTGATGTTGGAATCGAGTACTCTGCAGACTCGCAAGAGATTGCTGGCGGAACAGCTCAGATTGGTGTAGATGCATTAAGAGCCTTGCATGTTGATGCAAGAACTGTGGCTGCTGATTTCAACGAATACATTTCAAGACTTGACAGCCACGGGGATTATGACATGGTCTTCTTTGCTTACAACTATGGTGGTGATAGTGTAGAGTTCCTTGCTTACGAGTACTGGGGTGATTACGCTGATGTACCATACCAGAATAATTGTAACTTCAGGAATGCAACTTATGACAGCTGGAGAGATCAGCTTCTTTATGGTGCAACTTACGAGGAAATCTACGAAGCTTCCGCTCAGATGCAGCTAATCCTGCAATACAACGTACCAAGACTTGTAGTATATGAGAACTACTACCTGCAAGGTTACAGGAATGACCAGTTCACTGGCCATGTACCTGATGCTGGTAACTACATTACCGGTCCATGGACAATGAGGAAGATCCACAATTTAGATGGTACTCCAGGTGGAACTGTACCTATAGCTATTAGCCAAGAACCAGACAGTTTCAACATCTACGTTACCAACTCTGCTTACTCAATTGCAATCCTTGAGGAGCTCTGGCCATCACTGTACACAGTCGCACCTGATTTCACACCATACCCGAACATAGCTGAATCGTATACCCTCGAGACTCATGCAGACAATCCTGCAGTTCCCGATGGCCATACGCGGTTCACAGTGGATATTATTCAGAATGCGACTTGGAATGATGGAGTACAATTGACTGCCGAAGACGTGGCATTCACATACACCTACATTGTTGAAAGCGGTGCGTTTGGAAACCCCGCAGTAGCCAGGTTAGGTGACCTTGTGTCTGCTGTTGCTCCCACACCATACAGAGTAATTATCGAATTCGGCACAGAGTCATATTGGCACTTCAATAACTTTGCGTTCAGATTCATCATACCCAAGCACATCTTCAATGATGTCGATGGTATTGGTTATGAGGGTTGGAACACTTGGAACCCAATGTTCGATCCTTCAGAGCCAAATGTGAACGCTGGTCCATTCACACTCACTGACTATGAATCTGGTGAGTTCTATGAGATCTCAGCTAATCCTAACTTCTACTACTACCCAGAGATCGAGCCCACAACTTCGACTACAACTCCTACTGGAACCACTGGTCCAACTGGCTTCAATTCTATGCTAGCAATTGTTGCTGGTGCTGTTGGTGCCGCAGTAGTTATTCTAGTCGGTGGTTTCGTACTGCTTAGACAGAAGTAGTTTAGCAACTATTAGGGGACTAATGTCCCCTCCCCCCTATTTTTTTTATATTAACAAATGAAATGAAATTAGATTTTGACAGTTTACCAATATTGCGCGAAAGAGAGTCCCTTTAATGCAAACTGTGACCAGATAATCAAGGTCAAGCGCATGAAGCTCAATAAGCAACGACTAAGTGTAATTGGACTTTCTGTACTTCCATTTCTTGTCGGAGGTGGACTTGCTTGGTTGATTCTCACCTCAGATGTCTTTGGTGAAATTGTTAGTGCTGGTTCACAACAATATTCTATTTTCGAAATTCTTATTCAAACCATCATCACAACTGGGATTGGTACTCTTGTTGTCCTTTCCTTATTTTACACTATTAAGAAGAGTGGCCCTGGAGCAAGACGGACTCTTGTTGCACTTGTTGTTTCTCCAATACTTACAGTTTCATTCTTCATTGTTGGACAATCTTTGATTCTTATTCTATTCAAGGGAGCTACTGCTATAGCAAGTGTCTTAGCTTTCGTTACTCTAGGTGTGCTGTTGATGTCTTTTGTCTTCATTCTAATGGATTCCATACCCAGCTATCTTCGAAATTTCTTCGTGGTGTTCTACGGAAGTGTCTTTGGAACTTTTCTTGGTGTAATCTCTTTGACAGCAAGTATGATTGTACTTGTTGTTTCAGTGGTTTTAGAGGATTACCTCTTGACCCGATTCTCTCCTACAACTGATTCAGTTGTCTTGATAGACACGCCTGGTGCTGACCCATTTGATTACACTCGCATTCAAACAAACACAGCTGCTGTTGGTGTGGGTGACTATATAGCATTTTCATTGATATCTGCGCATTCTCTCCTCTTCTTTCCACTCTATGTTTGGGTGATGTCTATGATGCTAGCAGGTTTGGGGATTGTCATTAATTTGGCAATTTTAGCAAAAGAGGATGAGATTCTTCCAGGCATCCCTCTACCTGCTTTGCTTGCGCTGTTCCCATGGATTGTGCATCTTCTGTACTTATCAGTGCTATAATCACTTTGGAAAGATGCGTGGAGCAAAAGGAACATATTGATAATGTCGAAGATTTCGGTTGTGAGACGTAATGATTGCGAGTGAACGATCTCAGAATATTATTGTGGCCTTCACTTTAATTGTTGCCATCATGAGTTCAGTTTTTCTAGTAAGTAACGCTCAATATTTTGGAGGTAGTTACGCACTTGCTGGAAATATGGAAGTAACAGTGGTAAAGACGGTTGTCAGTAATCTCGATCCCGGAAACGAGACTGTCTTTCCAAGGATAGCGTTCACTTTCAATCTCAAAACGAGTGCGGGAACTGAAGGTAATGTTCGTTTGATGTTTATTGGTGCACAAGTTCATCTCAATGATGACTTACTTACATATACACCATTTTCATTGACTTTGTCCAGTAATCTACAACCTCTTTATCCACACTATGATAGGAATTTCACATTAGCCCGATCGACTGATACTTCCTGGGACCGTGATACTGTGAATCTTGCATATAACACATCAACGTGGAACTGGGAGATTGTATTTAGATACTACTTCATTACATTTGATGTTCCAGAAACGATTACTTGGAATTACCTCTTCTTCAATTGGACTGGGCAGACAAACACCGTATTGGCTACTTGAGCCGCTCTTTGAGTTGTGAGATTCTTTCAACAGAAACAGAATCAACGCCTCTCAATCCTGCAAGTTCAGTTGATACCCAATCAAGATAGAATGTCATGGCTAACATTTCTTCAACTATGTTTGAACTTTGCATACTTAGACGAATAGGGCTATATCCTTCATTTTCATAGATTGATGAGGTGATATCTAGTCTTTGTCTGATCCGATTATCTTCGTATGAGCTCCTCAGGAAGATTGGAATAATCTCTGACGAGTAATCGCTCACAAATCCCTCAATCTCATTATGATTGGCTTCTGGAATTTTGTTAAAGAAAGCCATTGTCTTCGCATTTTCATTTATTTGACATTTTGCACGATATGCAACTGGAATCAAGTGCCTCGAACCAATAAATAGTGGTATCCTATTTCTAAGATCCTTTGCCATGGCCAATGGTGACAGATCTGATTCAACCCATTTCTTTGCTCTATCTTCAAGACTTTTTCCTATCGTGTCCAATTGTGTTGGTTCTAAACCAATTAGACATTCCACTAGATTCAACAAAGGAGAAAATATCGAAGGAAACACAGCACGTGGTTGGTAATCTTTAGGAAGAGATATTTTTCCAGCCGCATTTTTTCTTTGATGAAGCTGACCTCCTGATCCAATGACAAAAGATGTACTTCTCCGTTTTATTGCCTCATCAAATGCTGCTAAGGTTTCTTCCGTGTTTCCGCTATAACTCACTGCGATAGTAACCCACTTGGAATTGACATATTCGGGAAGCTTGTAATCTTGGTTCACTATTATTGGCACTGGTGCAGTTTCACGCAGAAGCGCTTGTACATAAAGACCAGCAATAGCGCTTCCACCCATTCCGACAATAGAAATCCCATTCAACACATCAGCATTCAGTTTTCTGCAGGTATCTTGGTTAGTTTGGTCAAGTTGGAACATTGTCAGTAGCTTGGGGAAATCCTTCACCATGCTTAACATATCTTTCATATTGCTTACCAAACGTTCTAGAACTGTAGTTACCTATAAGATAATCTCTCTGTACGTTGAGATTCTGAAGGAACACTAATGTACCAGATTGCTTGAGGTGACATCAAGTTCGAGAATCTATCTCTCCAAGAATGAGTGATTCATTTGAAATCTGAGTCTGTCACTTTTTCATCTGATGGGTATACACTACATGGTATACTCTCAAGAACAGACTCCATGGAAAGGACGGGCGTTGTAATCTTGCACCCTCATCCACTATATGGCGGAAACATGGATAACCATGTTGTAACAACATTGGAACATGTATTTCTCGAAGAGAAATTAGCTACTCTGAGGTTCAATTTTCGAGGTACTAATTCATCTCGGAAGGGCTATTCGAGTATTGATGGTGCAGTTACTGATGCACTCAATGCAATCAAGTATCTCAAGTCAAACTTCAGACTTGAAAATATCGGGATTGTAGGCTATTCCTTCGGAGCATCAACTGCTCTTAGAGTAGCGTTATTAGAACAACCACTTTTTGTTGTATCTCTTAGTGCATCCAAGGACTTAGTATCTGAAGGCGGATTTGATTTACAGAAGTTGACTGATATACACTGTCCAATATTGATGTTCCATGGAAAATCTGACCAGATGATTCCATTTACCGATCTCGAGTTTTTCGGTCTAATTCTGGGACTGGATGATAAACAAACAATTCCTATTGAAGGTGAAGGTCACTTCTATCAACGTAGCCTTCCGATGGTTGAAACATCTATCAAAGTTTTTCTAAGTGAATTATTCTTGTAGATTTGAACTCACGGGTATCCTTAAGTAGCGCGTCTATTAGCCCACGATTAGGTAGACAGAGGATGTTGAAAGCTTTGGTGTTTGATATGGATGGGACAATAACCCATCTTACTCTCCCTCTAGAGGCGATGAGACGCGACACCAAAGAGTATTATATCTCTAAAGGTGTGCCGCCTGATTCATTTGAACCTGCAGATGGCATCTCCAGTTCGACAGGAAAAGCTAGAGATTATTTCCTGAGTAATGGATTGACGTATGAAGAATGGGAAAAGATGGAAGCAGAAGTGGATACCATTCTTACTCAACACGAAGGATTTGCAGCTGCTAATGCAGCTCCTATAGATGATTCACTCAAGATTGTACAGAAACTACGC
>JBHLRT010000168.1:0-5243 GCA_048882305.1 Candidatus Thorarchaeota archaeon | reverse complement strand
CACAAACTACAGACATTTCAACCGTTTCTCTATACAGCACTTAGCAGGAAAGTCCTTCGACTACAGAGCGATAGAACAGCTATAGATCCTAGAAAATATGATGAGATTGAAAAACTCCAGCGTATGGTCCCATTTTTAGTTGAAACTCGATTATCCAAGATTCTTCGAGTTGCAAAATCTGGTGCTTATCAAGACAAAAGAAAGCAGATGGCATATGAAGAACGATGGCTTTGCGAAGAACTGATAAACTTGCTTTCTGGATGGCGCCAAAACATTATGGAATAGGCGATGAGTATTAGTGCCCTTAAATACAAAACAAGAAGAACAGGAAGTCGATGAGCAACCCCTAAGTCCCATTAATACTAAACAGTGTCGAGGCTAGAAAAAGATGTCCGGTGATGATGAACAGGAGCGATTCGAAGAGTTCTTGAGAACATACAAAGATGAGCAAGGAACTCTCATCTATTGGTCCAGAATTCAACAGATGTCAATCAATGACGAGATATCACTTACCATTGACTTTCAAGACCTGATAAGCTTCGACAATGTGTTTATGGCATCAGCAGCTGAAGATCCTCAGAAATTCCTCGATATGTCTGACAATGCATTGGTTTCGGTACTTCGTGTGGAAGACCCGGATTATGTCAACAGTCTTGATGTAAGCTTCATAAAATCACGCTTCATTAATTATCCCGAGCATATTGCACTACGTGCTCTAAGATCTCGACATATTGGTAAACTGATACACATCAGTGGTATCATGATGAGGGCTAGTGTGGTCAAACCTCTTCTGGTTCAAGCTATGTTCCTTTGTAGGATTTGTCAAACTGAAATACCTCAGGCTCAGGAGGAAGGGAGGTACACAGAACCTGCATTGTGCTCTGTTTGTGGTAAGAAAACACCTGTACGCTTGCTTCCTCAAAAATCACAATTCAAGGACTGGCAAAAGGTAAGAATACAAGAATCACCTGAAGAACTGCCGCCAGGTCAAATGCCTCGCTCAGTTGATGTGA
Organism: Candidatus Thorarchaeota archaeon; assembly: GCA_048882305.1. Lineage (GTDB taxonomy): Archaea > Asgardarchaeota > Thorarchaeia > Thorarchaeales > Thorarchaeaceae > SMTZ1-45. The sequence continues at coordinate 4,230 of JBHLRT010000168.1, read as the reverse complement.
TTTTCGAAGGTGATATTGTTGACATATCTAGACCGGGAGAACTGGTTAAAGTAACTGGAACCCTTCAAACCTCTCCTGATTTCTCACGCAGAGGTGGAAAACTCGCTACATTCAATGTGTTCATTGAAGCAAACGGTGTAGAAATAGCTGAGAAAGAGTATGAACAACTCGAAATCTCTGAAGAGGACGAGAAACGAATCAAGGAGTTAGCTGAAGATCAGTATGTTCACGAGAGAATTCATGCCTCCATAGCTCCTTCTATTCAGGGTCACGATAGTATCAAAGAGTCCATAGCACTCCTTCTTTTTGGTGGTGTTGGAAAGACACTGCCTGATGGAACGCGCTTAAGAGGAAAATCCAACATATTGATGATTGGAGACCCTGGAACAGGAAAAAGTCAGATTCTCAAGTTTGTGTCGGGCTTAGCTGCAAGAGGACTTTATACTTCAGGCAAAGGAACCACGGCAGCTGGTCTTACTGCAGCTGTTGTACATGATACTGAATCAGGTGCGATGACGCTGGAAGCTGGAGCATTGGTTCTATCCGACCAAGGAATTGCATGCATAGACGAATTTGATAAAATGGATCCTAACGACCGAACTGCAATACACGAGGCAATGGAGCAGCATACAGTCAGTATAGCAAAAGCAGGAATTGTTGCCACATTAAATGCAAGAACATCAATCTTGGCAGCAGCAAATCCAACCTTGGGTCGCTACGAATCTTCGCTCTCCGTTCAAGATAACATCAGACTGCCTTTCACAATACTTTCGAGATTTGACCTAATCTGGATTTTAGTAGACACACCAGAGGCTACAAGAGACCGTGAACTTGCACAATTCATTCTTGATATGCATCAAATGAAGAAAACACAAGGACAAACGGCTACAGCAACGATACCGCCTGATTTTCTGAAGAAATACATTGGTTATGCAAATCGTTATGTAATCCCCCAACTAACCCCAGAAGCTGCTGAGGTTATTGAGAACTTCTATGTGGATCTCCGTAAGAGTGCGGAGGGTGGAGCATCACCAGTCCCAATTACTGCACGTCAACTAGAATCACTAGTCCGATTGTCTGAAGCTCGAGCACGTATGGCTTTGAGGTCTAAGGTGACAAAAGAAGATGCTCAAGCTGCAATCCGTCTTATGGAAGAGTCTCTGCGGATGGTAGCACTTGATAGGATAACAGGGAAAATCGATATTGATCGTCTTGTTTCCAAGATGAGTGCATCACAACGAAGCTCCTCTGACATCATCATCAAAGCTATTCGTGATATGGAAGCAGAAGGAACATCTACTGTTAATAGAGACGCATTGATTCAGCGAGCTGTTTCAATGGGACTTCCTCGTGAACGCGCTGAAGAGGTTATTGAGAAACTACTAGCTGAAGGAATACTGTATAGTCCACGTGAAGGTAAAATCAGACATTCTCAGAGTTAGAATCATAGGTCTTCAACATTAGTATACTGTGGAGATGAGTAATATTCGACTGGAAGAGCTTGACATAAACAGAAGAATAATCACACATCTTCAGGCTCAAGGAATATCCGATCTCTTTCCACCTCAAGTCAAAGCTTTCAAAACAGGTGTTCTTGATGGAAAAAATCTAGTTCTTGCAATACCTACCAGCTCTGGAAAGACCCTAGTTGCAGAAATTTGTATGTTAAAAGCAATCCTTGACGGTCGCGGCAAGGCGCTCTATCTTGTTCCTCTGAAATCATTAGCTCGTGAAAAGTATACAGAATTCAAGAAATACGAATCTTTGGGTATTACCACCTCAATGTCTGTTGGAGACTACGATTCTCCAGGACGAAGCCTGCATGATGCTGACATCATAATAGTAACTACCGAACGAGCTGATTCATTGGTCCGTCATAAAGCTGAATGGATTAGTGACATTGGAATTGTTGTTGCTGACGAAATTCATCTCATCAATGATTCAAAAAGAGGTCCTACACTTGAGATGGTTATAGCAAAACTCAACCAAATCAAACGGGATATTCAGTTAGTCGCATTAAGTGCGACAATCTCTAATGCCAATCAGATTGCCGAGTGGCTTGATGCTGAACTTGTGAAAGATACTTGGAGACCGGTGCCGCTAAGCGAAGGTGTCTATTTAGACGGGAGTATCAGTTTTTATAATGAAGGGAAAAGTAAACAACAGAGAATCACTAGAACCCGAAAAGATGAACTAGCGGATGTAGTTTGTGACACTCTTGATGAAGATGGTCAAGTCTTAGTATTTGTGTCAAGTCGCCGATCAACAGTTGCAGTTGCAAAGAAACTTGCTCCTTTTCTCCGACGATATATCTCGGACGATGCGATGCGCCAACTTGCCAAAGGTGCGATTAGGATTGGAAGAACTCCTTCAGCACCTGAAGCATCTAAAACTCTGGGTCGTTTAATCGCGAATGGTGCAGCTTTTCATCATGCAGGACTTGACAATCAAGAACGGTCTCTTGTTGAAGACTACTTCAAGGAGAATCTGCTAAAGGTTATAGTTGCTACTCCTACTCTTGCTGCAGGTGTGAATCTTCCTTCTAGGCGTGTCATTATTCGCGATTACAGACGCTATGAACCAGATCGTGGAAGCTATCCAATCCCAGTTCTGGAATACAAGCAAATGGCTGGTCGGGCTGGTAGACCAAAATATGATGAATACGGAGAGGCTGTTCTCATAGCACGGACTGAACCAGAACATGATTTTCTTATTGATAACTATACGCTCTCCGAGCCTGAGGAAATCACTTCTAAATTGGCATCACCACGTGCTGTTCGTACCCATCTTCTAGCTTCAATAGCGGCGGAAATGACCAGAAATCGCGAAGAGATTGACGCATTAATTGCAGGGACATTTTTTTCACAGCAGTTTGATCAATGGGAAATAAATCAGCACATATCTTCATCTCTAGGTTTTCTTGAAGAAGGGAAGCTTATAGAAACAGACTCCGATGGTCATTACACTGCTACTCCACTTGGTAGGAGAGCATCGCAATTATACATCGATCCATACACAGCTATCCTCTTTCGTGATATCTTATCAGAAAAAGACGGTCACACTATGATTGGTATTCTCCATCTTATCTGTCACTCGCCAGACCAACCGCTGTCATATGTCACAAGATCTGAAGCTGAAGAGTATGAAGTGGCTTTGGACGATTATCTTGACGAACTCATGGTTGAACCTCCGATGGAAGAGAATCCTCGTGCGTATGCAGAATTTCTGGCTCAACTAAAGACAGCATCATTACTCCAAGACTGGGTGTCTGAAAAGACAGAGAAAGACATCACTGAGAGATACAATGTAGGCATGGGTGATGTTCACAGATTTGTACAATCAGCAGAGTGGCTGACATATGCTGCATCTGAAATCGCAAGAATTACAAATTCGACCAATCATATCACGTTTCTTCATAATCTAAGATCACGTCTTCGTTATGGAGTAAAATCAGACATTTTAGAACTTGTAAGTCTCAAAGGAGTTGGAAGAGTAAGAGGCAGGATGTTGCACAATCATCATCTGGTTAATTTACCTGATTTATTCAAAGTTCCAGTTGAAGAACTTGCAAGAATCCCAACTATAGGCACATCAATCGCGCAATCAATCAAGAAACAGCTAGGTATTGATGTGAAACTGACTTCGGACGATACCGAAAATTACGTTGACGATGGTGACATCGATTCAATGCAAACATTATTGGACGATTTCAGAACCTAGGCTTACAGCAAAGGTGAATCATCAATTATTCTCTCTATCAGCTTCTCGGTGTATTGACTAGCTGTGTCACTTTCTTTGTATTTATCATCAAAAGAAGTCACATGTAAGCCTGCTAGCTCTTCAAGAAGATTCAACGAAGACATTCCCATAACTTCGAGGTTATATCCACCTTCAAGAAAGCAAGTCAATCTTCCATCTGAATATGAGATAGCCATCTTCTTCATTCTGGAATTCATCATTGCAAATCCTGATGTGGTAAGTCCAAGATTTGTCAAAGGATCCATGAAATGACCATCATACCCTACCGAAGCAAGTATGAACTCAGGATTATATGATTCAACAATAGGTTCGATTACTTGTGAAAATGCGTTCTCATAGGATGAGTCACCTGCTCCTGGATACATTGCAAAGTTGACATTATATCCCTCACCTTCACCTGTCCCTATTTCATCCACAAATCCTGATCCAGGAAATAATGTCCTTCCATCCTGATGCATACCGATATAGAGC
>JBHLRT010000167.1:0-5249 GCA_048882305.1 Candidatus Thorarchaeota archaeon | reverse complement strand
ATGGCAGCGGCGCTTTTTAGAGCCTCATCAATGTCGACATCTTTCACTGCTGCCAACAGTGCTTTGACCCTACCCTTGTCGGGAGTCACACCTGCTGCTGTTAGAGTATCCTCCATTGCCTTAGCAGTGAGTTTCTGACCCGCCTTGTGGAGCAGAAGTGCTGCGTATATGTACTCCATTGTTGTTACCTCTTGTATTTACTTATCCAAACAGGCCTCCAATGCCTGCGACTTCTTCTTCATCATCCTCTTCCTCCTCAGGTTCCTCAGATTCTTGCTGCTCAGCCGCGTCTGAGGCGGGTGCAGCCGCTGTTGATGCTGCCGCAGCAGCTGTCTGAACCTGGCTAAGGAGATCAGAGGGTATTGCTTCAGGATCCTTCTCGGCTGCAGCTGCAATTAACGCAGCAGCTTCTGAGTTGGCCTTTGACAAGAACTCATTAAGCAATTCTGGAACAAAGAATCCTATATGTAGAGCCAAACTCTTAGCCTCCATATTGGCCTTTGCTATAATGAGTGGTACTGTTTCCTCAGTTGGTATTCCAAGATTTATTGAGAGATTGACTGCATACTGGTGACCAGCAATGAGTTGTTTGAACAAAGAATCAAGATCAACTTCAAAGCTATCTGCAGTGAGAACTGCTCCATCACTATATGCGGCAATCAATTTGAGTTGAAGCTCCATCGGCTCGATTCCTAACCTTGAGAGCATCAATGCCATTGCATTTGAGATTACATCTCCTGCCTTTACAGCAACAGTGTCTTCAATGATGTGGATAACACCACCTTTCACTCGTGATGGAATCTTCAAACCAGCCAGCTCACTGATGAATGGACCTGGTGCTACGCCTGTGTTCATCGCTGGAACGATTATGTCCTTTGGTGCAATCTGGCCACCTTTAGCTGGAGCTGCTGTTTTATTCTCACTGAGGAACCTGCTTAGAACAAAGGGGTCTTGGTTGCTGAATACAAATGAAACAGGTCCTGAGACGTACTGAATCAAGTCTTTGATTCCCTTTTTCTTAGACTGTTCCAGTGCTCTTATCATGAGAGTATTTCTTGCCATCTTAATGGCTGCTGAACTTCTCAAATTGTCCCTAATGCCTTGAAGTTGTTTCGCCCCAACACCTTCAACATTAACTAGACCAATCATCTCGCTATTGTTGATAGTATCAGTCAGCTTATCGACTGCATCCTGTTTCCATTGTGGAATTTTCTTCTCATATACCGACATCTTTGATCACCAATTCTATGCAGACACTTCGACAGGTGGTCCCATGGTCGTCTTGACCTTGATGTTATGCACTCTCTCGGAGAAACCCTTGCTTTCTATGAGGTTGAGAACCGCAACGATGTTATCTGCTATCTCTCTATCACTCATCTTGATATGGCCCACCTTCACATGGAATGTGGGTGTGTTCCTCATTCTGACACGAACAGTTCGATGGTATTGACTAATTATTGCACTGAGGTCTGCCTGTGGTGGGAATGGTCGTGGCATCTTGCCTCGTGAGCCCAATGTCTGCCCAAGATAGCGACCTATCAATGGCATGGCATCAACTGCAGCAATGAAGAACTCGTAACTCTTTGCGAGCGACTTTCGCTCTTTCTTTTCTTCACCAATCCTAGGAATATCATCTTTAGAGATGACTCGCTCGGCTCCTGCTTCTGTAGCTTTTTCTGCGAACTCGCCATCGCCAAATGCACAGACCTTCGGTGGCGGAATTAGTTGATTCGGAAGGACCAACTCCTGATTCAGCCTGTTCTCTGGTTTTGATACATCAAGCTCTTTCTTCCTGAAGTTGACAGCTAGGTCAAAGCTTTCTTCGAACTTGATTTTCCTCTTCTTACCCTCTGCACGGGCTTCAGCAACAGCGGCTTCAATTTTACCAATCGCGTATGACATTCAATCTCACTCCCTTAATGGCTCATCGAGCTGAGCATCCCATACACCCTCTCGGACTTCCGTTTGGAAGTCCTTTGCTGCCTTACCCTCGATTGTTACACCCATCTGACCACAGGTGCCGGAAATTATCATTACTGCTCCTTTCATTGTCAGGGCGGAGAGGTCGCTTGCTTTTCCCTTTGCTACAGTCTTTATCTGGTCAATGGTGATATTTCCAACCATCTTTGTGCTTGGTTCACCAGAGCCTTTTGATGCACCAACTTCCTTTAGTATTAACGCGCTGGTTGGTGGGGTTCCTACTTCAACCTCGAAGCTCTTATCGTTTGGATTGACAATGATCTTTACAGGTACTTTCAACCCGGCAAATGGTTGGGTAATCTCATTGATTTTTGTTACAACCTGGAATATGTTCACACCAGTAGGGCCTAAAGCAGGTCCAATAGGAGGTCCACCTGAAGCTTTTCCACCTTCAACCATCGCTTCTACTATAACGTCTTTTTCGCTCAATTTTAGCACGACTCCTGATGCAGTACACTCGGTGCGTACACAACACATCCGATGAGGTCGACCAACAGAACAAAACTCGTAGTATATTCTGTGAGGTCTACTGCATTCTTTGTCACTTGTCTTCACCCCAGATATGACATCTATGTGTCTATATCAGATTAAGAGGATGAAATCGCTCGGGTGAGATTCTGTTTTAAGGGTTACGACACAGCAATCAATACTATTCGTCATCTTCATGAGCCCAGAATGAGTCTTCCTCATCAAACTCATCCTCATCAATAGGTTCTTCTCTCTCTACTTCCTCTTCTTCAACAGGTTCCTCTTTTCTGACCGCGCGCTCAACGATTTTTGCAAAGTCTGCATGTACCCTGACTGGTATTGTATATGGACTGTCTAATAATTCCAGAATGAGTTCTTCTTTGCCCGCATCTACACGGACTACTTTTGCACGTTCGCCCTTGAATGGTCCAGAGATGATTTCTACAACATCACCCGTCGAGATACCTTCGGCAGCTGGTGGAGGCGCCAGAAATTTGTCGATCTCCTCAAGACTGACCTTCCCGCCAACACGACCTCTTACATGAGGAACTCCAGAGATAGCAATCTCTACGTCTCTGAACTCAGTCGTTTCAATGAACACGTACCCCCTGAGTGTTTCAGGTACAAGGATTGCTTTCACACGGCCAAGTAACTGATTAGTTGATACTAATTGAGGCTCTCCTTCTTTCTTTTTCTTCTTCTTGCAACTTTTCATGTGTTCCTTTGTTGCCTTCTTAGTTGAGAAGTCCTCTGAACAGTAGGGACATCGCCAAACATCAGTTTCACCAATCACTGCTGTGGTGATTAGGTCTGTGACGCTTCGTTCTTGTCCAATAGTTGTTCGCACTGCATAGATACTTGTGCCTGTTTCCAAGGGAAAACCCTCCAAATGATAGAAGCTTCATGTTTCAACTGGTGTCTATGAAGTTACACCCCAATTACCTGTGAGCAGGGTCATTATAATTTGAATTATGAAGCTGACCATCCCAACAAGGATCATAGCAAGTAGACTGACTCTAGTACTCAGCCAGAGTTCCTTTCGGGATGGCTTTGTTGCCAGTTTCAGAATACGTCTGCTCTCGTTGATGAATTCACCAACACCCATTTTTTCACATCCTTGAACAATATTGCTTAGGCAATACTAGGGGTCGGTTGCAGTCTGCCTTGGTTCTCTTTTAACATTTGCTGATTATCCAAATTTTCTCATGTGAGTTTTGGAATACCAAGGTCACTCTTTAAGTCTTCAACAAGAGGAGTGAATGGCTCTGTTTTGTCGAATACATACGGAGAGTTAACTCCTGAAGCTATGATGGTGACTCTTAGTCGATCTTCTAATTCTGGAACTATAAGAGCACCATAGATAATCTCTGCACCTGGGTTAACCTGTTCAGTGACTATCTCGATAACTCGTTTTGCTTCTGAGAGTTGAAGATCTGCATTTCCGCTCACATTGACCAGAATATTCCTGGCATTCTCAATTGACACATCTATCAGAGGATTTCGGAGTGCGTTGATCACAGCATCTTCAGCTCTATCCTCACCACGCGCCTCTCCAAGAGCGATGATTGATACGCCTCCATTCTTCATAGTAGTACGCACATCTGCAAAGTCTAGGTTGACAAGACCTGGCTTAGAGATGAGCTCAGCAATTCCTTTTACCGCTCTGACAAGAACCTCATCTGCAACCATGAAAGCTTCGGGTAGAGAAAGATCCGGTGCTATCTCCAATAGTTTCTCATTCGGAATAGCTATGAGAGTATCCACATGTTCCATCAGAGCATTAAGTCCTCGTGTAGCATTCTTCTTACGAGTAGCTCCTTCAACATCGAAAGGTAAACACACAATAGCTACAGTAAGTGCACCATTCTCTTTTGCAGCCTTTGCAATGTGAGCAGCTGCTCCCGTTCCTGTACCTCCGCCCATTCCTGCTGTGATAAAGACAAGGTCACCTTGTACTACATCTTTGATGTCCTCATAGGTTTCAATTGCAGCTGCTTCGCCAATATCGGGATCGTTGCCAGCTCCTAATCCCCCGCATGTTTCTTTTCCGAGTAGCAGTTTGTGATGTGAGTTACAGAAGTATAGATCCTGAGCATCTGTATTTGCAGCAAGGGTTTCTGCGCCTTCCACGCCCACTTCCATTAAGCGCGTTATTGCGTTATTTCCAGCTCCTCCAACGCCAACAACGAGTATTCTTGCGTTTACAGATTCAAGTAAACTAGCAAGCTCTTCATCAGTTGTGGCTGATTTTGGCATCTTCTTTGATTTCTTCACTGGTGGTTCACGTTTTCCACCTGATGATTTGAGGACCTCTTCTAGTAACGGGTGCATGATATTTCCACTCACATCTAGACGATGTTATTATCCCTGTATTGTTGTAACAAAAAGTAGAATATGACTGTGGTAATACTCAGTTTCCACGCCCTTTCTTCTTTGACTTACTTCTGGTTTTCCCTCTACTTTTGAAGCTCTTCAAGATAGAATCAATCGAAATCTGGTGACGTCGGAGGAGTCTTGCAGCCTCTTCGAGTGTAGGCTGACCGTTTTGAGCGCCTTCCTGTGTAATAGTTAATGCAGCTACAGCATTGGCTACGTTTAATGCCTGCTCGATCCTTTCAGACCTCATCCAGGCTGTGACAAATCCTGCTGCAAATGCTCGTTGATGTCAGCGAGTCTAATTTTGAGCTGGATTATGAGGCTATTGGATGGGCGAACCTCTCGGCCAGCCATCCAGAAGTTCGACAGGCCCGGTAGCGTCTTGTCCATCCGCGGCACGGGCATAGGCGGCGGAATCTCCCAAC
>JBHLRT010000166.1:0-5263 GCA_048882305.1 Candidatus Thorarchaeota archaeon | reverse complement strand
ATTAGCTTGAGTCTACTATTTCTCTCATCAACTGCTTTGTCTTAACAGCAAAGATTCTATAAGTCAAACTTTGTTTTACGAAGAACGAGCTGTTATTCAACTAATGTATAGACAGACTGGAAGGGAGTTAACATCAAATGATTGAAATCATAATCTTGTATCCTAAGATGTGAATTTCTGTGATTCAGATTTCAGACAGTGAAGTTGTGCTTGGACTTACCCTTTGGGCAGCTTCGTTTCTTATTGGCATTCTCCTGACAGTAGCAAGTATTGAATGGTTGTGGGGAAAGGGTTTTGGATTAGTAGAATCACGTTCAGTCTTAATCTATGAGAACCGACCTTGGTGGGTGGAGAGTATAGGGCTGATCTTGTTCCTTGCATTTTTAATCACTGTAGTCATTGGAGGCTCGACATTGTTGTTTTTCCCTCTTGCGATATCTGAAGCACTATCATGGATTTTCTTATTTTGGATGTTATCTTTCATTGCGATTGTGGTTGGGTTGTATGGAGAGAAGCAAAACAGAAGTATGAACAATCAAGAGCAATAATAAATTCACACAGATGATAAAGGCACTTGATGAAGTTACAAACAGCAGTGACGTATCACGAAGACTCCTTAACGAAGACTCTATAAGCCAAACTTTGCCCCCCGATGAATGGGGCCGTAGTCTAGCCTGGATAAGGCACCAGCCTGCGGAGTTGGTAATCCCCGGTTCGAATCCGGGCGGTCCCGCCATTCTTTCTAAAATCGCGACTACCTACACTGGACAAGAAGCTTAAATGCGGTACCAAATTCCTCAAACTTGAGAGACCCCGAATATGCAATTCACACCACAGAGACTGGACAAGGTACATCGAGCTATGCGTAGAGAAGAGATAGATGCATTGCTTATTACCCGAAGACAAGATGTACAATATCTAACTGGATATCAGTACTGGGGTGTGAATGTACCAATTAGCTGCTTGATTACACTAGATCACCAGCCTCAGCTTGTCCTTCCTGACAAGCAAGAATTGGTTTCCTTTCGAGAGTCTATGATGGCTCAAATACGATATTATAGTGAAACAATCTCTGAGAGTTGGTCTCGAGTACGAGGCTCAGAATTCTGGAATCAGATATCTGTAATTCTAAAAGAACTTGGATTGACAAGTAGCATGATTGGATTGCAGCATGATTGGTTCTCAGTTCGGGATTTTGAAAAATTGAAGCAAACCTTACCTGAGGCTGGTTTTAAGGACTTCTCTCCGAGTCTATGGAAGCTTAGAAACATCAAAGATGCTGCAGAGATCGATGCTATTCGTCAAGCTGTGAACATTGGCGAGATTGGTATTAGAACCGCACTCGAAGTAGTCGCTACTGGCAAGTCCGAAGACGAAGTTTCCCTAGAGATTGAGTCCGCGATGCGAAGGGCTGGAGCTCAGCAACGTGGAATTAGAGCAGCCGTCCTTTCAGGAGCTCATGCACACCTTCCTAATACTAAACCAAGAGCAATAAGAATCAACGACGAAGATCCTGTTGTTTTGGATATTACAGTAAGCCACTCTGGTTATTTTGGAGAGGTTGCAAGAACCCTACACCTTGGGCGGCCATCAGACAAACAAAGGAAACTATTCGAGTATATACTCAACGCAACAAGGCAGTTGGAGAAGAGACTCAAACCAGGTGCTCAAATCAAAGACATTGCAGAGAAGACCACCAAAAAGTTAGGAAAGGGATTTTCACCAAGAAGCATCAATCAACCCTATGGTAATTCAATAGGTCTTGACCTCTACGAACCACCCTTTATTGTTCCCGAAGTTGAACAGTCAATTCGAGAAGGAATGGTATTCTCAATTCACCCTGCTGGATTCGTAGATGGCGTAGGTGCAGTTAAGATTGCTGATGTTTTCTTAATTACTGAAGATGGTAGTGAGAATCTTACATCCCTAGCACGTGAAACTATGTGATCATGTTGACTGTTGCCATCTCCTCAGTTTTAGGAATACCTGAGTAATAGTTTCCGTTCTCAAAGTATGTTTCTCAATATCTTCGCGAGATACTTCTCTTATCTGCGCAGCGGGCGCTCCTGAATTAAGTGTCCTCGGTGGAATAACAATGTTAGGCGGAACAATACTTCCGGGAGCAAGTGACACTCCTTCTCCCAAGGTCGCACCATCAAATACCACACATCCCTCTTGGATATACACATTATCTCCAACATAAACGCCATGTATTGCAGTGGCAGTAGAAATAATGACATTGTTACCAATAATCGCTGGATTCTCTGGATTATGTGCATGAATGACAACACTGTCTTGGATACATGTGTTCTCACCTATGCGAACAGACGCTTGGTCTCCACGGATAATTGCCCCAGGCCAGACACTAGCTCCAGGACCTATCTCTACATCTCCCATGATTGTTGATTGAGGACTGATGTAGGCTTGTGGGTCAATCTTCGGACGTTTATCACCAAAGGGCATAACTGGCAAATCTGACACCTCTAATCTGTATAGAATACCCCTGTTGTGCAGTCATATAAAATATCATGCGACTTCTGTTGTCACATCTAACCTAAGAAATAGCTAATCACATCTTCATAATGTTCGGCCGGTCTCAGTCCAATAAGTCGGTCTAAAACTTTCTTTTCACCAGACAGCTGATGGGCAATCTCATATTTTGCAGGCTCGCCATCAAAATAGATCAGAACACATGGTATTGCATGAATCGTATTGTCCATCGCAAACTGGCGGTATTCCTGTGTGTTCAGTTTGAGAAATCTGATATCGGAATTGTCTGCATATTTCCCTTCTAATTCTTCAAGAATAGGAGCTAGTGCTTTACAAGGCTGACACCAATCTGCCCAAGCATCAACAAAAAGGAGTCGAGTTTCCTTCATCGCTTTTTCAACATCTTGAGGTGATGCATCATCGACCATGGGTTTCTCAGTACATGGAAGGCTATGAATCTTACCCGAACCACACTAAACTCATACTCCACCATTGTTCATTTCACTCTGGAGTGAATTACAAAACATAGAAACTAGTACGAAATGAAATCTCCCCATGAGGAAGAATCTCTTCCTCGGGGAAATACCAGATTATGCAGCTGTCGCTAAGAGATCATCTGCAATTTGTGTGTAAACTTCTGGTGGCATTACACCGATCAGCTTGTCCATCTTTCTGCCTGCACCATCGTCAAAGATAACTCTCTTGCCTTCAGAGTAGACCAGAACGCTTGGGACACTTGTGATTTGATTCTCCATACTGAACTCTCTATTGTGATCCACGTCAAGCTTAACGACTTTAACGCCCTTTCCTTCGTACTTATCGTTGAGCTCTTCAAGAATTGGACCAAGAGTCCTGCATGGTCCGCACCAAACCGCGTGGCAATCCACGAATACTACTTTGTGTTCTCCAATGATTTTTGGAATGTCATCGGAACTAATGTCTTCGACCATTGTAATTCTCTCCCGTCTCCGGTGCGAGTCGGTTGTGCAATTTCCCTGCACAACCATTATAAACTTGTTGTTATAACCTTGTAGTTCTTGGGTACGTCAGTGCCAAAGTTTGATAAGAGGCATTCATTGGATTTCAATTCTAGTAACCTTGGTGATTGTTGTGCCGGTTCTTCACTGCCCCAAATGTGGTTCCCGACTTGACTTTCACAAAGGTGGTGATATATGGACTGTGACCTGCTCATCTTGTGATGTCCAAGTTTCTATAGGTGGGCTGAGAAAAGATCTTTTCGATGCTTATGAGGCTTACACGACTCAAGTTCAGGCTGGGACAGCTTCAGCAATTACGGACTACCGAAAGAAGAAGTACCTCGGATCAGGCTCAGATACACCAAGAAAGAAACGTAAACTTGATCCTGCTTCCAGAGTTCAGTCGAGGGCGGCAATTGAGAAGCTGGTGGCAGAGGGTGGTGCAGAGTTAGAGGGACTCTCAGACTCACTGAAGCAACTCTTACTAAGCGGAAGAGACTACTTGGTCAAGTATCAACTAATGCCTGCCACTGATGCTGAATATGGGGTTGAAACTGATAATCTCAACATACCCACTAGACTGAAAAAATACCTTCACAAACTGGGCATTTCAACACTCTACAGATTCCAAGAAGACTCCTACAACGCCATTGAGAATGGTGAGGATGTTGTAATAGCAGCACCCACAGGCCAAGGGAAGACCGAGGGATTCATTCTACCAATAATCAGAAAGCTACTACTCTCAGTTCAGGAGTCATTTGAAACACCAGGAGTTAGAGCACTCCTGATCTATCCTACGAAAGCCCTTGCGAGAGACCAGTACGACAAGGTCAAACGGATGTGCGAAACCTCGAATCTTACAGTTTCAATCTTCGATGGTGATGTTTCTCAGAATTCCCGTCAAAGGATATATGATGCGCCACCAGACATATTGTTGACAAACCCGGATGTCCTTCATTATCATCTAGGATGGTCACAATCGCGACTAGTGCCCCTGCTACGGACAGTCCAGTTTGTTGTTCTTGATGAAATTCACCTTTATACAGGGTCTATGGGTACGAATGTCTATTACATCCTGAAGAGACTCGAGCTAGAATCTGGACGATTTCAGAAGATTGGCGCTTCAGCCACAGTTTCCAATCCAAAAGAATTTGCAGAGCTTCTTTTTGACACAGATGTTAAACTAGTTGAATCATTGACAGCTAAGAGAGGACCAGTCCACTTCATGATGTATTATCCTGGGATGCGGAGCAAATACAGCATGATTGTGGACTTGGTCAGTCAACTCCAGAAAGGCAACTTCAAGACCCTCGTTTTTGGGAACACACATTCTGAGGCTGAAGTTCTGAATATGCTCATTGGCGACACTGGCATCAAAGCAATGGTACACAGAGCTGGACTATCAAAGAAGTATAGGCGTGATGTTGAGGACCAATTCAAGTCTGGAGACTTACCCGTTATTGTGTCAACTCCCACTCTAGAATTGGGTATTGATATTGGTGATCTTGACAGTGTAGTCAGTATGATTGTTTCAATCACAAGACTAACGCAAAGAGTGGGACGTGCGGGTAGAAAAGGTCAGGAGAGTGTTGCTGTACTAGCATTAAGAGAGAATGACCCAATTTCCTCATTTTATCGACACCAACCTGACAAATATTTCTCAGACATCGATGCTGCATATATGGAACCAGAGAATGAAGTGGTGGGTTATTACCAGCTTATCGCTGCTGCCATGAGTGGAAAGTTGAAGGTTTCTGACTTTATACGCCATAAAGGAATTTTCGAGAAGCTTGAGA
>JBHLRT010000165.1:0-5278 GCA_048882305.1 Candidatus Thorarchaeota archaeon | reverse complement strand
CACGCCTTCATTAATCCCAAAAAGCTTTCACAAAAAGCGGATAAAATAATAACCGTTTCTAAGTCCACAAAAAATGACCTAGTTGCTTTATATGGCGCTCCACCAGAGAAAGTAGAGGTTATTTCAAAAAAAGGGGTGTGTATGTCCGATGGCTAGTGGATAATAATGACATGGATGAAGTTATTTTCACACATAGCAAAATGAGACGGTTAGTCCGGGAAGATGCTGGTAAGTTGGGATAATTATCAAAAAAATAGCAACGACGATGGATAATATGGAAGTTATCGGATTTGGAGCTCTAAATATAGATAATATCTATCGGGTTAGGTGCATTCTTGAAGATGGCGAATCGCTTGCGAGAGAAGCAGGTTCATTTCCTGGAGGTTCAGCAGCTAATACCATCTATGGTTTATCCAAACTCGGTATTAACACTGGTTTTATCGGTGCAATAGGCAATGATAACCAAGGGAAATCCTTAATACGAGATTTTGATAAATCAGGAGTGGAAACAAGGTATATTATAGTAAAAGCGAAAGCAAGAACAGGAAAAACACTATGCTTTAGTAATAATTTAGGAAAACGATCAATATACATTTTGCCCGGTTCTAATAATCTCTTATCCATTGATGATGTCAATCTTTCGTATATAAATAGTGCCAAATATACTATTCCTCAGCAGCTGTTGTCCGCTGCTAACTCCGGTGGATGCTTGACGGTAATCCACAACGGGCATGGTACAGGGCATGCCGGGAAAAGAACCCGGCCACGAAGAAGGGTGGCACGGGGGGGTGTCCCCTTCTTCATCCATTTCTCTCTCACGATTTTTTTAAATGCCACTAACTGCGATTGCTCGAAGGTAACCTATACCAATCTTCATCACCATTGGTAGGAAGTCTGACATGAGGGTCATAGCAGTACTAACACTAATGTTCCCCTGAATCACTTCGTTCAGCGTCTTCGCATCAAGCTGCCCAAGTACAATCTCTGCAGCTTCAATTGGATCATTGAACATAGCATAGCGTGATACGGCCCACATTCCTTTCCCGGTGTTAGTGATGTTGCTGGCTAACTTAGTAGTTCTGTACTCCTTCTCGTACATCTCAACACTCTGCTTAGAGAAGTCGCTTGAGTCCACCATCCGCTTAGCATGTTTAGCAAGGACCTGACCTGCGTGGAAACAGGTAGTCACACCGCCGCCTACTATAGATGAGACCTGTCCTGCGGAATTACCGCACAAAGCAACTCCGGCATTAGTAAATTTTGGTATGATGCCTGCACACGGTACTACACCACCATTCACAGAAGCAATCTTGGCGTTCTTGGTCTCGGTGTGAGTCTTCATGTATTTCTTCAGAACATCTTTCATTGGAGGAAGGGCTTGCCAATTGGCTTTGGATGATGGAACTCGACCAATTCCAAGATTAATCTCACTCTCTGATCTTGGATATAACCAGAGGTATCCAAGTCCCACATCCTTCCCGACGAAAAAGTATGCAACATTGGGGTCGATTCCTTTGCAACCTGTGAGCTTGAATCTGTACCCATAGCTGAGTAACCATTTTGGATGCCTGAACCCTGCTGTTTCAGAGACTCTACTAAAGGATCCATCTGCACCAACGGTCAGACTTGCTCGCTCTTCATCATCGCGGTTGTACTTCACCCCAACAACGGAGTTATCATTTTTGATGACCGAGCTCACCCGGGACTTGTATTTGAACTCTGCACCATCAGAAAGGGCACGGTCTCGCATTAGCTCCTGACACCGGTCTTCATCAAAAAGGTATGAGTTACCTAACAAGGTTCTGTCCACGACGATGTTAGCCCCAGTATCAAGACTCTCTCCAACAATCGAGGTGTATTTGTTCACAACGTATTCAGAGTCTGGTTTGACTTGTAGAAATCGTAATGCCTTGTCTGTGACCAATTCTCCCATGAGAGATTGACTCACATGCTCACGTTTCTCCAATACCAACGTCTTTAGACCATATTCACTTGTCTTCTCAGCTGTCATGAGTCCAGCTGGGCCTGTCCCTGCAATAATAACATCATACGTCATGATAATGGTGCTCCGTAGAGTTACAGGAGTCCAGAATGAATCATCTATATCTCTTTCTAAGAGGTTGTTGCCTCTTCGTAAACCTATAATACAAAGTCAAAATAGCGACCGAGAACAGTTATCCAGAAGGGTTGATGATGAAAGCCAGTTCCGTTGCATATTCTGTGTATTTGATACTTTCAGTTATAATCAGTCTGACACTGGCTGCAATCCCTGCAATCCTTCTATTCACTATCGTAGTACAAAATTTCACAACCTTTCTCGACACTATCTGGCCTTTCAATTTCCTTCATGTTTGGGTGGTTAACACTTTTTCAGCTTGGATTCCGGAATTTGCTCTTCAATATTGGTGGCTTTTGATTCTATTTGTGCCTCTCGGATTGATCTGTTATGCAGTATTCCTTGCTTTCCTACTGGGCTTCTTCAAGTTGTCACGCAGAGGAATTCCAAACCTGCCCGATGGTTATTATGAAGCCGAATCAGAAGCTTGGCTGTTATATGAGTACTTTGAGGTCTACTATATCCTCTATCCATACTTTGCTGGTTTCTTCAGCATTTTCTTTGACACGAAGCCACGTCATCAAGTCTTTGGAGCTAAGATTGGAAAGAATTCTATCGTGGGCAATGGTCGGCTCTTCAACCCTGAACGAACTATCATTGGTGACAACTGCTTCTTTGGTTATGATGCCATTCTTAGTGGCCATGTATATGAGGGTCGACGCCTCTATTTGAAAACTGTCAAACTTGGTAACAATGTCACTGTAGGAGCGAATGCAGTTATTCTTCCAGGTGCAGACATTGGTGATAATGTCATTGTCGGTGCAAACTCAGTCGTTCCAAAGGACAAAGTGATACCTCCGAACACAATTTGGGTCCATGGTAAAGCAATTCCACGTGAACCTCTTCCTGAGGCTGAAGCCCTCCATCAACCCATCGGAGGTCCTACAGTCATCTTTGAGAAGATCGATAAGGTTCGTGAAAATGACGTGGACGAAGAAGAAGGGACCACCATCCCTTCAAATGGTGAGAGGTTCTGATATTCATCCTTGATTGGTGATTCAATTGCGGCTATTGATGCTTCATGTTGCGAGCTTCTGGTACACTCCAAATGATTCAAAGTCTAATGACAGGACTGAGATCGGTGAGTCATTACATATCTTGATTCACTCTGAGGAGGAGGATGAAGCCAATCGTTCGGGTATTGTTAGGAAAATGGTCAAGAACATCCGGTGGCTTGCCAAAAAGAACGAGTGCAACACTGTTACCCTGCATTCTTTCGCCCATCTTGATGATAGCAAGTCTGATCCTGCTTTTGCAGACTCACTTATTGAAGAAGTTGCTGAACACCTTCGAGAAAGAGACTATGAGGTTCATATCGTTCCTTTTGGTCAGTTCTATGAGTTCAATCTTCATGTGAAAGGTCCATCACTAGCAAAGGTCTTCAAAAGGATACTGTAAAAATTAGATTACTTAATGAGATATTTCATCTCAATAACGTCATATTTCAGACAGATTCAGCGGTACATGACTGTCAGCACCTACGGTAACACGAGTGGATGATAGCTGGAGGTCTGAAAGGATGAAGCATCACACCATATGCGCAGTATATCGCGCTAGTGTGTTTCACTCTTTGTTAATGATCCTCTGTTGCTAGGTGTGACATTCGTCATGTACCACAGTTGTCTTACCTCTGGAAAGAGGTCCTGTAAACGTCACTCCTGACTTGGGCCTTAAGATACAGATGTTCCTTCAGGTCCGGTTCAGGCTTTGGTTTTCTTCTTAGTTTCGCGAATGCCATTATTTTGCACCACTTAATATTCGGCACAATTTGTATATAAATCTTGCCGAACTTTAGGGTTAAGTTTTGGACAAAATTAAGAAAAAAAGATGCCGATAGTTAAGCATTTATATTAGGTTCTGGTAGAATACTTTTTAAGAAGTTGCCAAGTTATAAGTAATGCTATCAGCGTAATAATGCATAGATGGTGATCACACAAAATGTCATTGAAGGACTCTCTTGATACATTGGATCTTAAGATTCTGCAAGCCTATGAGGAGCTCGGAACGAAGATTTCAACTCGCGAGCTCAGCGAACGACTGGGAGAGCCTGGTAGGACAATACGATATCGGATCACCAAAATGAAGGAGAAAGGACTGCTCTGCAAAGCAAAGGTTCAGACACACGAAAGAAAGCTTGGTCTGGCTGAATACATCTTGGTTGTAACAAGCCGTCCTTCCACGGAGTCAAAACTCAAGAAGGTGCTTGAGGAAATTCCAGCTGTCTACTTCCACGCATCTACCTATGGGAAATACGAAGGATATCTTATCTATATGGTCTATCCTCTCAATGCTCCGCGTATGGTGACTGAATTTGCTGAAGCCTTGAAGCGGAAGAACCTGATAGAGGACTACTACATGTTTGATGTGGTGGATTACCGGAGAACTGAAACCAAGATGGATGAACTTGAATCTTGGAACTGGGAAAAGTGGGCGAAGTCGCTCCCCAAGATAATGAAAAGGACCAAGGGCTTTGTGTCCAAAATGGAAGAGTTTCCGAATACTGTTAGTTTTGATGCGAAGGACACTCTGATTCTGAAACATATGGTTGAGGATGCAGATATCACGCTACGTGAACTAGGGGACATTCTTGACCTCTCTCAACCACAGGTGCACAACCGCGTCAAGAAGATGGAAGATTCGGGAATCATCAGAGGCTATAATCTGTGTTTAAAGGCCTTCGACTCTGGAATGACAATAATAGTGTTCTTCAAGTCTGAAGATGCTAGTAAGATCTTACTCTGGTTCGACAAGCTTCCTTACTACCATCAGATCACACTGGAGAGTAGCACTCACTTTTTTGTTCAGACTTTCTTGCCATCCTCTGAAACAAATGACTACTTGAAGCATCTGCGAAATCTGAAGGAGTATACCGATGAGATGTTTGTTCAATTCCTAGTTGATTCAGATCACAAAGGATACGGACACCTAATCGACATGTATGATGAAGAGAGTGGTAGTTGGAAACTACCCTATAACGAGTTCGTGAAGACAATTGATAGGATTGTCAATAGCAAGGAATAATCTCCGCTTTTTATTAGATGGGTTCATAACGTCTTAGACGGACGTGAAACTACGATGTCAAAGGCCAAGTACACCCCTCGAGGTTATCAGACCCACATTCTTGAAGAAGTCGTGAAGAAAGTGGGCACTCCCTTACTCTTG
>JBHLRT010000164.1:0-5293 GCA_048882305.1 Candidatus Thorarchaeota archaeon | reverse complement strand
AGTTGCTGGTTTCGTTTTTTCAAGTGTAAAGTTAGCCATATCTTTTAGTCGAAATAGAGTGCCTTTCTTCATTTTGTCGAAATCATGTTGTGCTATTCCAAAGATGGCTTTTCCGTCACTGACCCCAAGAGGAATCTCTCGAACACCTTGTTCAGGAAAATCAGGATGAACTGGAACTGATGCGATTTGGAGGTCATGAGTAATCCCTTTCGTGTCCAACCAAACTGGACTCCCCACAAAGAACACACGAGGTGTTTCTGAATCTCGTAATTTTCTATTCTCGGAATAGACAGATTTCATGGAAATTGAGATGTCAACTATGCTAAGACCTAGATCAAGCATCACTTTCCTGAGAGCTCTCGGGTCGATGCCTCTTTTATCTAATGACTGCATACTCCAGGTTCGAGGATCATCCCATCCGGTATATGTCCCATCACGAACCTCTTTGCTTGACTTACTTTTACTCAGAGTTGCATCCTCAAATTTTAACCGTCCATAATACAACAACTCCGGATGCTGCCAATCATAGATACTCCAGATATGTTGCTCAATCTTTCCTTCCTTTACAAGGTCTTTCCCACGAATAATGTGAGAAACACCAAGTTCATGGTCATCTATTCCCCAGGAATATTCCAGAAGTGGCCAGACTCTATATTTTGTACCAACTCTAGGATGCTCAGTCTCTGATATTCGAAGGATAACATGATCTCTCATTGCCGGGTCCGGATTATCCATGCCTGTCTTAATCCGAACTGCTGCAGCTCGCTCGGGATAGGTTCCGTCTAACATTTTTTCCCATCTAGATAGATTATCCTCTACGCTAAGCGAACGGCAAGAACAGGGAATTCCTGGAACCTTGTGTTTGGTCCTCCAAACATTTGCATCGCAGTCACAAACATAAGCCTCCTTCTTTTTTATGAGATCAACAGCATATTTGTAAAAGAGATCTAGCCTATCCGATTTATACACAGTCTTATGCCATTTTACATCGAGATACTCCAAGCCTTCAGGAATCAAATCGAAAGCTTCAGGCTCAACAATTTTCTCCGCAGAACCAATTGTATCATCAAAGACGAGGATAAGTTCGCCGTTGTACCTTTTGACATAATAGTCGTTCAGAATGACCATCCGTGCATTTCCAACATGAAGTGGCCCTGATGGAAATGGAGCTAAACGCATGACGATTTTAGCCCATTTATCTACATTAGGTAGTTCTGGTGGCTCTTTGTCCTCAGGAGGTTCAACTGCATCCGGTGTTTCAAGAAGTTCAGGAGCTATCCTTCTTAACTCATCAATCTGTTCGTCTAGGGACATCTTGGAAATCTCAGCGACTAACTTCTCTGCAAGACTCTTGACCTCACTGGCTCGGGAACGAAGATCTGCTCTGGAGCCAAGTAATGCACTCATAACAGAATTTACAGTTGGTGTACCATCATACTTGACTGCATTATCGAGCACGGTCTTTCGGACATCAAGTTCCAAGTCATCCACTGGAATCAGCTCCACTAGGTACGTCTTTGCATGTCATTTAACTTTGACTGGCGAAAGCGATTCACCACATCAAATAGTTAGTTAGTGCATTACGGAGAAGTTTATTTGGGAAATTTGGGGAATCGTATATTAGAAATCGCACTAGGTGCAGCTATCGTGTCAGAGCTAAAATGTTGCAAGAGATGTGGTGCATTCCTAACATGCACAACAAAAGGTGAGTGTTGCCCAGAGTGCGAATGGTTTGATCCGATTGACAATTTATGTATGGCACTACCAAATCGCAAAAAGCCAAAAACAGTAAAGCCAGAGGAGGAGGAGGAGGATGAACTTGACACCAAAGATGTCGATCCTGAAACTTTCTTATTCGAAGATGACGATGAAGATGAAGATTTCAGTGACCTACCTCCTGAACGAGACGCAGAGGATGATGAGGATGAAGACGTGGAAGATGACTTCGCCTTTGACGATGATGATGACGATTGGTAGAAAGACTATGAATTATAGTCCTGCGAAGTAAGCTGCAAACAAAAACACTGCAAAGAGAACAAGTAGTGTTGCATTTCCTACGAGCCAGTGACGAGCGTTCTTCGCACTGATTTTTATGGGGCCCCAGGGTTTTATACCCGTGGGCGCTTTGTGAATAGGATCAGCAGCAATCCATAGAATCTCAAGTGGATTCGCATCACTGGGAAAGATATCAAGATAGAGATGTGATGCATATCCAAGAAGGACAAGAGCTGTCAAATAGTACTCACCCTCAGCACCATCGCCTAATACTGTACCAGTCCTAAATGCTACATTCAACACGGTCAAGAGTACGGCCAAAAAAGGAATCACAACAGAATGGAAAATTATGTTACGGTGTCGCGAGATTCCGAGGAATGGAATGTCCCAGTCAGGAATCAGAGCACCTGTAATAACGAGAAGTGCACCGAGGAATATCGAAATGTTGCCAATGACGACAACTCCAGTAAACCATTGGTATAGGAGGGTCCCGACTAATGAACCTAGGCAGAATGTTACAAAGAATATTGCTCCTGCTGCACCCCTATTGCTTGAAGTCCGTGCCCTCATATCCTTGTTTGGTGCTTTGAAGTAGAGAATGGGAACACATACAACACTAGCGACTATTCCTCCAAGGAGATAATATTCTGCAAATCCTCCAATTGTACCAACACCAGTGTACCATATACTGAAAGCAAAAATCAATGAATAAAGTCCAACAAAGAGAGATAATGCAAAGACCATATGCGACACACGATTCATTCTTCAAGCCCCGTCTTGTTATCATAGAAGGACGGGTTCTGCGTCTTATTTCTTTCCCCCTCTCAATCCAGGGAACCAATATTGCGTACTTTTAGAATAACTGCGTTGTTCCTTAGCTACGCCGTTCTTGACAAGAAGTTCAAGCGCATTTTTGACTCGCTCTTCAGTCCATCCAAGTCCAACTACTGCATCCTCAATACTGAGTCGACCTTCCGATTTGGCTGCAAGACTAAGTATAGCTTGTGGATCATCAGTAAGGGCAACAGGGACAAACTCAACTAGAAGTGCTCCTCCTTCAATCGTTGAAAGACCTTGGACTAGACCTTCCTTTGTCATGTCTTCGATGATATCCTCGATTTCATCTGCATGAGTCCCCCACCCGGCATTATCCAACCGCACTAATAGCTCTGAGAATAACATGATTCCTCCAAACTTCTTGGATTCTTCTGCTAATCTCAAGATATCCCGACGAAGTCCATCAGTTCGATCGTCCCTCTTTAGCAGTCGCTTTACCATTCCTGATTTGATCTTAGCCTCTGCAATCCAAGCCTCAGGCTCGTATCCTAATTCTGATAGCAATTCAACAAGTGCCGTCCGGTATGCAGGGATTCCCAATAGAGTACTTCCTTGAGTTTCAAAAGCTTCCCAGAGTCGCTCACGTATCATATCAAGACGGCGTGATCGTTCGACAAGACCATCTAACCTAGCCGCAATTTGCTCTTCATGTGATAGAGAATTGAGCATTATTGGAATTGCAGCATCGCTTGAAGATGTCAGGGTAAACTCAACGGGTTTATCGAAAAAGCCCACTGCTCGAACAACTCCATCATGTTTGCTTACCGGGATTGACACGACAATAGTGCCCTTGCTATCAGACTTCGCCTCTATTGATCCCAATTCCAAATCTGCACCTTCAACAGGCCGACCAGCTTCATCTTGGATTTGAAACCTAACTCGGCAAAGTGAGCCATCGACAACAAGAGGCGTCACACGGCGAGCTGCTCGTTTCTTAATTGTCACTTCAGGAATTCCGGAAATGATATTTCTCAATTCATCAATAAGTGGTTGTTTTACCAATCCATCACCCAAAAGCGAGTCAGCACCAACTAAGATGAGTTCTCTTGACTCCTTGACAGCAAGCAAATTGGAATCCTGAGATGACTCTCTGATGAATTTTCGTAGGGTAACATCATTATTTGCTCTTTCAAGTAAAAGTGATGTGAGTGCTTCTAATGCTCTGGATGGACTGGAAAATCCATCAACGAAATCACGGCGTCTGCTGACTTTCTCTCCATTTGTAATCATCTGAGAAACTGGATAGATTTCAATCTGGAGTTGTCCTTTCTTTGAAAAACCAGCAAGAAAGAAAGGAAGAAGGACAAGTGCTCCTTTTTCACCCGCATTCTGAGTGGTAACAGGGACAGACATATCAAGTATCATTGACAGTTGGTCCAAAATTGTCTTTGTTGCAGCTTGAAACTCTGCGCTTAGATTATCACGTTCTACTAGAAGGTCTCGAGAGGAACGTTGTACCTTTGAGAGAATATCATCCCTTCTCGATATATCACGTTCAATTGCGGTCTGACGAGCTGCCAATGTTTTCCTAATCTCAGCCAACCGTTCTTTCTTTGTGGTTGATGTTGATGCTTCAACCATCTTAAGTTCAGACTCAAGCGACTCAATTTGATGATGTAGTGACTCAATTCTTAGTTGTAATCTTTGGAGAGTTGGTGCTGATTCTGATTCGCTTCGTTCCACGGTGGACTCGACTTTCTTTGTTATCAGCTCAATGAGGTGAGTTACAGTGTCCTCAACAGAACTCAAAGTTGCAGCTGTTTCTTGAAGAAGTTCAATCGATTTTTGAAAGTCCTTGTGTTTCAAGAGTCCAGATAGGATGACCTCGTAGCTTTCAATCTGATTTCGGAGAGGGCGTTCCAAAATCTGAGCGATACCACGAGCCATGAGACCACTCATTAGTCCTAATAATGTTGAACGCTCAGTAACTCGCAGTGAGGACACAAGATCTCTTGCAGTTTTCACACATTTGAATAAAATTTTGGGATCTGTACTCGACTCAAATTCCTCAATAATCGATGTTGTGTTGAATCGTTGGTGACTGATTATGGTTTCACTTGTTAGTCCCAGTAATTCGAAGAGATAGCTTCTGTTTTCAAATGGTGAGTCAGCGATAGCAATAGGCAAGAAACATTTCAAAATGAATTCCAGTTCTCGACCGTCACGCCGTTCCAGAGCACGAAGAACCATTCCCGCTACAACATAATCCTCTGGTACTGCTTGTTCCATCGGTTGACCTCCGGCCAACTGGAGCCTCTTTGTAGCAGTAGAGGGTACGATGAGATTCCAGCGGTCGAGGTCCATTTTGATTCCTGTGGTGGAAGACATGGGAACGCTTTTCATACTTTCTTATGGATAATTAAATGCGATTTTGAACGCGCCGCACTAAAATCCAATGTCATTGTTGTGAACATCATGACAAGAGAAGACCCTCTATTACTTCCAGTTTGCCAGCAATGTG
>JBHLRT010000163.1:0-5327 GCA_048882305.1 Candidatus Thorarchaeota archaeon | reverse complement strand
AAAAACCTGTCATCGCAGTGTGTGCAGTAAGGACTGGTTGTGGAAAAAGTCAGACCTCAAGACGAGTAAATCAGATTCTGGTAGATATGGGTCTCAAGCCCGTGAACATCAGGCATCCAATGCCATATGATCCAGACCTGACAACTCAGATAGCCCAGAGGTATGAGAAACTGGAGGACATGGACAAATATCGGTGTACCATAGAGGAGCGTGAAGAATATGAGCCTATGATTAACATGGGTGTGATTCTTTACGCGGGAGTAGATTACGGTAAAATCCTTGAGCAAGCAGAAACCGAGGCAGATGTGGTCACTTGGGATGGAGGAAACAATGACTTTCCATTCTACAAACCGGATCTTCTCATTGTCATTGCGGATCCTCACCGACCTGGTCATGAAATATCATTCTATCCAGGAGAAACCAATCTAAGAATGGCAGACGTTGTTGTAATTAACAAAGTCGATACTGCAGACTATGAGGATGTGGAGGAAGTAAGAGAGAACATCATGTTTGTTAATCCTACCGCCATGATTATTGATGCTGCGTCTCCACTTACCATCGAGGACATCTCGAAGATAAAAGGCAAGCGTGTAATCGTTGTAGAGGACGGCCCAACCGTCACTCATGGAGATATGCCATATGGTGCAGGCTACATCGCAGCCAGAAAAGCAGGAGCTGAAATCGTTGATCCAAGACCATTTGCGGTGGGCAGCATTAAGGACACCTTCGAGAAGTATACACATCTTGAGGATGTACTTCCAGCGATGGGCTATGGTAAGAAACAGATGGAGGAGCTCCAAGAAACAATCAAGAGAGCGGATGTAGATGCGGTAGTCATTGGAACTCCAATTGATCTGAATCGTGTGATCAAAATTGATAAACCAAACACCAGAATACGATATGACCTTCAAGAGATAGGCAAACCAGATCTTAAGGATGTTCTATCGGATTTTGTGAAAAAACATAATCTCAAATAGAATTTCGGGGGGGACGTTTCACCCCCAATTCTTTAATTTTCGGTATTTCATATCATCAGATCTTGAAGAGTGGAAGATTCTGTCCTTGAGGTGAGGTCTCTATAGAGGATTACTGCATAAACATAGTTCAAAGCACCGAATAATAAGGATACCACAATAGATTCTATGATAGGAAGGTATGCGACAGATACAGGAGCAAATGCTACAATAGCACCGACTGCGATTCCCAAAACAGCCACGAGTATACCTAGTAAAAGATAACTCCCAAAGACATGGAAGAATTTACCACTCGTTAAGTCCCAAGCTCTAGTTAGCGAATCAATTGCTGATGAGTCCGTATCAATCACAACTGCAAGAGCTGGCATTAACCTCACCTGAAGGTAAATCAGGAATATCCCACCGAACAAAAGGATGACCATACCTATCATCATTGACTCAAGGGCTTGTGGGGGAATGATTGGATTGTAGGGATCTGAGATATCTATCATATCAAGAGCTCCCAGGAGAAAGGTTGTAGCCGGAGTAAGCACAATAGCCACAATGAACCCTATGATTAACTGTACTATTATTATTGTCACAACTCGGCTAATCGAATGGGAAAAACTTTGACCTATATTGCCTCCAGGTCCACCGTATTCATCAAGAGTGAACTTGATTGCAGCACCAGAAACAATTGCATTCAATACAAATGCGAAAACGCCAAATCCTACAAACAAAATGAGTAATGTAGAGCCCATAGTTGGATCAAGGAAGAATTGTATCACGTAACTGATGGGATCAGCTCCAATAGTACCAACTAAACCAAACAAACTGAACATAAGAACGAAAGAAACAGCCAGGCTGACCACACTTACAACACCTACAATTATGATGTATTGGATTATCTTTCGACTCCATATTGATAGAGTTCTAGACACAATTTCAGTTGCACCTATTGTAAAATTCTGTGCACCTGGTTGTGAAGGGTCGTACCCTAGGTCTTCTTCAAACGCCATTACCAATTCCTCCGTTCATCTAGTCCTTGCTAGCCTAATGTTATAATTTCTCCGTATTGAAGGAAGATGAGGTTTATGCAGGTTTGGGTCTATTGTCAATAATCTCCATGAATTTCATGCCACCAGCTCGCTCTATTAACTCTTCAAAGCCAATGATAGTTACTCCCGGTGTGACCTCAGTGTTTGTCTTTGCCATCTTCTGAATTTCAAGTATCAGAGCGTGATAGTCACCAGGTACAGGCCCTCGTGGGGCAACATAGAGATTCAATACATCCATACTGTATGGATCTGACATATCTTCCTTAGCAACCTCTATTTGCACTTCTTCAACCTGACTGATTGATAGTAACATCTCACGAAGCGCAGTAAGGTTGACAGTAGCACCTTTGATCTTTTTCTCGCTCAATCCCATGATATCCATCTGAGCCTGGGCATCATTAGTTCTACCAATATCCCAGAAGAATGGACCATCAAAGTCGCAGATAGGACATTTTCCTTTCTCCTGATGAGAAGCAACATCACCCAGTAGAAATCCTTCAAAAACCGACCCGGTACCATCGAGGTGAAAAAGGCACATGTGTCCTGATTCATCATCTCCAACGAAATCATATGTACCATCATCATTGAATTTAATGAGTTCAAAAGCAAGCATTAGCGGAGACACATTATGATATGGACCATGTCTATCACACTGGACTGCAAATGAAATCTTGCTCTCAGAAGATGCATATCCACCTACAGCATGAACTTTCTTTGCCCCTTTATCTTCTAATGTGGCAATCATCTCGTCTACTACTGGTTCGTAGATTTTTTCACCAGCAAGCAGGAGAACATTCTTCTCTGGAGCATTATAGTCCTTGGTTTCTTTCATTGTTCTGAAGAATCTGTTACGAAGATAACTTGGCATTCCAGCAAAACTGTTTACACCGAACAAACCTGCAAGTTCAACTAGTCGCTCGCTTGGAATCGCGCCACCAGCACTGGTAGCAACATAAAACTTTGATAGCTGTCTAAGGCCCATGTTGACTGCATGCCAACCAAGGTGGGGTGCATAGGGAAAGAGATTCATGCTGGTACATTCCCAATCGCTATTAGCATAGGGTTCTATTGCCATCTGACCAACTTTGACACAGTTTTTGTACAAAAGGTCATTATCATATCGAGTCAGGAAGACTGGAGAGGGAAGTCCAGAAGCCCTTCCTGAACTGAACCAAAATTGTAGTGGGGAGAATTGGTATGTTGCGCGCTCCTTCAATCGTTCTGTAGCAGAGGATTTTCCAATACCCAGCTTGACCTTTGCACCATTATTCCTGATGAACTTCGCTAAATCCTTATGACCTGCTTCGTTTGAGTACTTCATGAGATTACCAATTGCTTCAGCTGAATCACGTGGCTTTCCATCTACTTCTGTCGGGTTGAGTACAAATTGCTGAATGTTCTCTCTATAATCAATCTTCTTCACAAGTGGGACATTATACTTAGCCCAGTCCTCAATACATGTTATGTTGAATGGATCAATATCATTATCCTTGAACAACTTGCGATAGTAAGGATGATTTGGCCATATTTGATACCGAATGAAGGCTCTAAATTTCTTGTCCTGTATCTCCTTAATCTCACGGTGATTTGTTCGTTTCAATTCTTGAAACGTGAATGTGTCCTTTGTCATTTGGCAACCTCTGTTTGGTGACAAGTTCAAATCCGACCAAATGCTACATAATAAAGTTACGAGTTGTACTGATGGAGGAAATACACGCTTTTAAGGGTCTGAAGTAGAAACCCATAATAGACTAGTACACAGAAAACAATCGTCATAGACTATTGGCAGGAGTGATTTCATTGTCAGAAGCTGATGAAAAACTTCAGAAAGGTATTATTGAACTAGACAAAGGGAACGATAAGAAAGCATTCAGTCTTTTCAAAGAAGTCTTTGAAGAGAGACAGGAAAGACTCCTCAAAAAGGTTCAGGATAATCCGAAATCTCCAACATTGATGCTAGATGCACTTTACATGATTCACGGACTTGTGTGGCTCAGAGTTGCAGAAGCAGGAAAAGAGAAGAAGCACAGTATCGAGCTTCTCGGTAAAGCCGTCGGAACTGTTGAAGCAGCTCGAACTGCATTAGGACCTCTGGTTACAGGATTGGCTCAATGGGCAAAGGAGAAGAATATCAAGGTAGTTCATAACAAAGCACTAGGACTACTTGCAGCCACAAAGGATCTTGAAGACATGGCTAAGAAAGCTCTCGAAGCTAGCCGAAAGATAGGTTAGTATCAAGTTTCGATGATTTGCAATGATAGTCTAAAACTAGGTCTTGTTCATGTGACGTGACCACTCATCAGCTGAGAAACGCTCCTCCATTATTTCCAGCTCTGAGAGAACTGCAGATTCAAGATTCACGTCGAAAGAATTTGCTATCTGGACGAAGAGGTTGAAAACTTGAGCAAATTCACGACTGAGATCCTCTTTCTTTGGAGCTTCATGTCCTAATCCTATCACTTTGTATCCTTCTTTCACTGTTATATGACGTGAAATCTCTCCGAGTTCTTCGATGAGATGCGCAAATACCAATGATGCGGGGAATTTATCCCATCCACGCGCTTTCTCAAATTCATTGAGATTTTCTTGAAGCTCCTTGAGATGCATCTATGTCATCCTCTTTGTGATTTGTAAAACCTGTGCGCGAGCTTGATCCAATGCATTTGCAGGAGGGCTATGAAGAAGTCCAAGCTCAACATCATCAGGAAGTGGTTCGCCCCCAAGAAACATAGCTTCGCTTACTATTCCCATCATTTCTATAGGAGGCAAAACAGCGCATGCCAATTTAGTGCCAATTATGATTCCTTGGATGTTTGTGATTATTCTCCAGATTCTTGCGCCATCAGTACATCGACACTCAGTGAGGTTTTTTGAATTCGGAACTGCGTGTATTTGACTCACTTCAACTGCAAGAATATCAACAGCTCTACCTGGATCGTCATCAAAGTTCTCCAGTCTCTGAATCAGTCCGTCCACAATTCGAAATGAATAGAAAGCCTCTGTCAAACTGAGAGTTTCATTAAGTGAAGCGGGTTTATAGCCAGATGTTTTAACGGCGTCCTCCAAGGTTTTTCTGAATTGCATAATAGAGTCCACTATTTTCTTTGTAGCATCCAATTCTGCAACCTTTGGAGCTGGCACATACGAATATTTTACTTCATAGATTAAGCTTCCAGTTTGTTGTAGAGTCGAAACTAGTTTTGAATAATCTACATGGAGCTTTAGCTTTCGGTTCCCTACCATTTCGTTGAGTCGTCGAAGGGCATCTTCAAGTACAAGTATTCTAGCATCCTTCGCAGTATCCAAAATACTCACC
>JBHLRT010000162.1:0-5347 GCA_048882305.1 Candidatus Thorarchaeota archaeon | reverse complement strand
AGAAAGTCCGAAAGCAACGCCTTGGATTTTTGAAGAGTATCCGCTGATAATGATAACCGGCCGCCTCCGAGAACGTTTACACTCACAATACACAACAGTGCAAGTGGGTGGAACCGTGAAGAGCTATGCTCACTGCACTACCTGTAAGAAATGTGTAGAGAAGTGTCCGGATGAAGCAATCATTCTTACTCAACCTAGCACAAAAATCATGCAAAAAGATGCAAAAGAGGCACCTCAAGAGCAAGCCAAACTAAGGAGAAAGTTAGGAGAACTTGTTGGAGGATTGGCAGTCACTATCACTGATGAGAAGATTGACATTCCAGCTAACATCACAGGTTTACTGGTCCCCGTATGGAATCAAACAAAGTGCATTGGTTGTCGTGAGTGTGCGATTGATGTATGTCCATTTGATGTTGTGACTGAGCCCATCAAGATGCCTACAAAGGAGGAGTCAGGTAAATATAGAGCATTTTTGAGGATGCACCCTAAAACAGCGGAAGAATTGGGTCTGGTAGATGGTGATAGAGTTGATGTTGAATCGCAGAGGGGAGTAGTCAAAAACATGAGACTGGAGTTGACCCCTGACATAGACTCCAGAGTGGTTTGGTCCTCGGATGGATGGTGGCAAGATGATGGCAATATCAACATTTTGACCAATGACATGCACACCGCATTTGGTCATACTCCAGGATTCAATTCTGTTCTCGTCAGTGTGAAGCGCTCTGAGCTCTAGAACGTTTTATGATCTGGTGATGGAGGCCAGTAACCAAGTGCTTGCCGAGTAGCAACAATCTCTCCAATGTGGTATGCATTGTGTTGACCAAATACCATAAGTGCTTGATAAGCAGGGACTTTGGGCCATGCAGGTAATTCTTCCTGCGATTCTATATCATCGCTCATTTTCAGAGCTTCGTCAAGACCTGTTTTGAATCGTTGCACAAGATTATTCCAATCCTTGTCATCATCACTTATTGCAGCAGCCCAGCTCATTTCATTATTCTTTGGCCAATCGACCTTCTCCTTTTTCCTAAGTGCTTCAAGCATCAAATCCTGCCAATATACAATATGATGCAATATATGCCAGCAAGAGTGTTCACCATTTTTTGGAATTCTACCTGCCTTTTCAGCTGTAAGATTCTCAATAGCTGTTAATGGATTAACATGGATGTGTTTTCCCGTCAATGAGAATTTCAAAGCTGTAACCATAGTATCTAACATAAATTAACAATTGCAACAAAACTAAATGAATTTAGTCGTAGTTCGCAAGAACTGCGGATGCATCACAGTGAAACCTATATCCTAAAGCACAAACATCTAATCAACCACAAAAAACGGTGCGCTCAATATGTCTTCAGGTAAACGGGTAGCAAGTATGGTTATTGGCATGATTGTCATGGTAGGTGGATTCTTCGGAGGGTTCATGCAATTCTTCTGGATTGACACTCACGATGTTGGTCTAATTCTATTCTATGTGATGGTAGTTCCAATGATCAGCTTTCTCGTCGGAGCAGGAATCATATTGTATGGGATGAAAGATTCAATGCCACGTAGAGGATTTGGAATGTTTGGAATGATGGGTGCAGCTACTGAGGCACCAAAGGAGAAATCATACATCCACGAACCACCAAGATTCTGCACTGAATGCGGTGCAAGTATTAATTCTGAGCAGATAGAATGGGTAGGACCCTTGAGTGTGAAATGCCCGTACTGTGGAGCGACACTTGCCACTGAGAAACGAGAAGTCTAAGACTGCTTTTCTAAGTCATAAGACTCACTTTTCATTCAATGTAACATCTATCATATGATTTCTTGAGTCCGATGAATTTATGAATAGGTTCTAATTTAGCACGAGTGGACAGGTGAGTTTTGTGGGCAGGATAAAACAAATCCTTACAATTATCTCAATTTCTGTGATGCTTCTTGGGTTACCAATTGCTACGAGAGATGCAACCAATGTGATTACTATTTCACATTCAAGTTCATCTCCTGCATCCATTAACATTACACAAGTGCTTCCAAATCCTAATCTAGAAACGGAACCGGATGCTTATGTTAATGGGAGTTCTGGAGAGTTTGATTATTCTTACATTGGACAATCGACGCAATTGAATTGGACCCACACGCAAGATACTGAGCTAGACTTTCGCTCTGAGGATGACGATAGGTATCCAAGCTATAATGACTTTGTCTACTTCACACAGTCATTTGACTGGCCTTATGAGGAGTTACCTGAGGATGCAGAGTTCAATCTGACTTATAGAGCGACTCTATCAGGTGGATTTAGTACTGAGCCTACGTATCAGTACATGTTTGCGGTCTATACCTGGTTGATTGATTCCTCTGGCCATTGGGCAAATGTCTACAAAAGCAATCCACCATATATATCGACACCTCAATCTAGGCGCATTGACCTCAACTACTTTGACCTATTAGAGGGATGGGGAGGGATGGTTGAAAATGCAAACGGAGTTCAAGAAGATCCGGAAGATACTCTGACGATTGGTATTGGATTGGCTCCAACAAGCAACTTCGATAGCTCAATTTCAAATGGATCGGTCATGGTAGAAATCAGCTCTGTCTTTCTTTATGTCGTAATGCAAACAGAACCAGACCCCGCAACTCACCTGACACCCTTATACAACAAAACATTCGAATCGACAATATCACAGGTTCTTCCTAGATTTCCGGGAGACACAACACCAATAGGTGATAGTCTTACAGCTATGACGCAGGATTCAGCTGGAAATCTCTATATAACAGGACACACCAATACACCATATGAATGGTATCAAGAGAATAGGGTAAGTACTATTCGTCAGTTCCTCATAAAGTATAACCCGGTCCTTGATCGAATGTGGCTAGTAAGAAACATCAACCTAACTCGCGGATATTCCATTACCTATCATGATGGGAACCTGTACACATCAGGTATGTTCTACGGTTATGAGCCAGATTACTTCAATCTCATGGTTACTAAGTGGACTGCAGGTGGCCAAAAGATTTGGGAAAAAGAGTGGGGTGGTGCAGGAGACCAGATAGGTATAGCAATCGGTGTTCACAACGACGGATCAATCTATGTCGTTGTATCAGATAACAATGTAAGGAGTGAACCTGTATATCAAAACTCTAGCATCCTAAAATTCGATAGTGCAGGAAATGTTCTATGGAATAAACCGTTACCACTTTGCACTTCATATGATATTCCGGGTAAAATGTGGGTCTTTGATTCACACATTCTCTATTCCTTCCCAGGAACTATGCTATGTATAGATCTTGATGGGAATGTGTTATGGCAGGAAGCATCATACACTGCAACATGTGATGAGAATGGCACAGTCTATTCAGCAAAGCCAGCTGCTGGTGCGTTAGCTCTTTATCAGTACAATCTCAATGGTAATGACACTTTCTTGAACTATTACGAACTCGAATATATCAATGGTTGGCTTGAGTGGTTGGATCCACGTAATATGGCACTTACCAATAATGATGAACTTCTTGTATTAGTTCAGGGACGCACCCATGATACTTCATATCACCTTCTGAAGTTTGGCTTAGATGGAACTCTACAGCAATCTTGGTCGATTGGTAACGAAATCTGGCCAAATCCGGGAGGATATCCCCCATTAATGGAAGTCACGTCAACAGGATTAGCCTATTTTTCATTTGTAATGCCAAGTTGGGATGTCAGTATTCAAGGATATGCAATTGGGGACTATACTTTACCACCCTTAAGCTCTACTCCGATGACATTAGCCTTTGTAGGAGGAGGGATTGCTGTGATTGCACTCGTGGGTGTAATTGTCTATAGAAGGAAGAAGGTGTAACAGCACAGTCCGGAAGCTATATGATGCATTATCCTTGAGGAAAACTTGAGGAAAAAACGATGGACTCACGCATCGAGGAACATGCAAAAATAGTAACAGAATGGAGTACGGAAATAAAGAAGGGTGACCGTGTCTTAATCCGTGCTACTCCAGAGTCTCATGAGTTTGTGGTAGCATTATACAAGAAGGTTGCAGAGATGGGGGGTATACCCGTTACTCAAATGGTATCAGATGAAATGAACAAAGCTTTCTTTGACGGTGCTGATAATGATACCATAAATACAGCTCCAGAGCATTATGAGGCGCTTCTTGAGAAAGTCGACGTCATGATTGCTGTGAGGTCTCCGGGGAATACAAAAGCCATGGCGAATGTTGATCCTAAGAAGGTGATACAACGTAGCGTTGCGATGAAGAAGGTGCAGGACCTATATCTTTCAAAACGATGGTGTTTGACTGTTCATCCTACATCAGCTTTAGCTCAACAAGCTGATATGAGTTTAGAAGAGTATCGTGAGTTTGTTTATGGAGCAACTTTGTTAGATTGGAAAGAAGAGAGCAAGCTCATGTACAAGATGAAGGAGCATCTCGAGAAACACAAAGATGTTCGATATACAGGACCTGAGACTGATCTGTTTGCGTCCACTGAGGGAAGGATTTGGATAGCTTCCGACGGGAAACATAACATGCCATCGGGTGAGGTGTTTACAGCTCCTGTAGAAACGACAGTTGAAGGCAAAATCTACTTTGATATTCCCTTCCTTCAACAAGGAAAGGTCATTGAGGGAGTTCGTCTTACATTCGAGAGAGGTGAAGTTGTGGATTTTTCAGCTGAAAAATCGGAGGCGACCTTGAAAGAGATAATCGAGATAGATGAAGGTTCTCGAAGACTAGGAGAAATGGCGATTGGTACAAACCGCGGAATTAAGAATTACACCTTGAATATGCTCTTTGATGAGAAAATTGGTGATACTGTCCATTGTGCGTTAGGCCGTGCCTACGAAGAATGCAATGGAACCAACGAGTCAGCTGTACACGTTGACATGATCAAAACGATGGTAGATGGAGAAATAACCGCAGGTGACGAGGTCATCTACAGTAAAGGCAAGTACTTCTACGAGAAGTAACCCTTCACTTCAACAGAGCTTGAAGCTTCATCAAGTCAGGCAATGGACCCTTGGCTTTAATCTTTCCAGACATGAAAGCGCGAGTTGGGCTAACGGTTCCATTGATGACATCCATTAGCACATCAGTAGTTGTAGTTATAGTCATATCTGCAGCCTCTTCAATACCATCAATGATTGTGGCATTACCATTGTAGAATACAATATGACATATAGATTCACTATCATTTGTAAACTCAATTTGTAGAATCTTGTTGTAATTTTCAAATCGCTTCTTATTTTTTGGAAGCTCGATTTTCCCAACCATCTTCTCCAGTGACGCAACAAGTTCCTCGCTGGTTGGCAATTCCTCATCTCCTTGAGTTGTCAATTTGCTATATTTTAATGCTTAAATAATGTCGT
>JBHLRT010000161.1:0-5347 GCA_048882305.1 Candidatus Thorarchaeota archaeon | reverse complement strand
ACTGCATTGGTTATCAGTGTGTCGGCGATACCGTGGGCTATCTTCGCGGTAGAGTTTGCAGTCAATGGAGCAACCACAAAAGCATCATATTTCCCGATTTGAAGCGATCCTGCTATGAAAGGTACGTTGGCATTGGTTTCCTTCATAACCTTGGAAAACGATGAATTCAATTCATCCCAAAGACCATACAATCTAAGCATCTGTTCTCCGGCTCTAGATACAATAACAGTAAGATGGATTTCAGGATCATCTTCCAGTTGTTTCATGGTATTGATTATATCCTGTACTAGGTCTCCCGAACCAGTTATTCCCCAAACTATGCGTGCCAATGTAATCATGGTGCACTAGGCGTACTAGCAGAAATACATATCCCTAACAAAAGCTGCATATTTGAGATGGTATTGTCTAGAGAGAAGTGATTTGATAGAGATGAGTGAACCATACAGAGTGAGTATTGGAATCACTACACACATGAGTGTGACAGCCACCAAATGGATTGCAGACAATGCAGATTCTCTTGGTGCAAAGAGCGTCTGGATTGGTGAAGATATAGCACTTGGTCAGGAAACCTTTGTTTTGACTGCTTCAACTCTACTCAGGACAAGGAAGGTGCGAGTTGGAACAGGAATAATCCCAGTTACGGTTCATAATATTGCCACACTCGCTCGAGTAGGTGTTACGCTTGATGAGATTGGTTCAGAAAGGTTTGTCTTTGGTCTTGGTATTGGAGGAATTCAAGACCTAGAGAAACATGGAGTTTACATCAAAAAACCAGTTACGGAACTCAGAAAATCTGTGAATACATTGAAGAGACTATGGGCCGGAGAAACCGTGGATTCTACTAGTGAAGTATTTTCTCTTCAGAACTATGATTTGAATCTGAATAGTCCGCTCAACATCCCTGTATTCTTAGGTGTCCGTGGTCCTCAGATGTTGAAGCTGGCAGGGAAGATTGCTGATGGAGTTATCCTTTCTGCGCCTTTTGATTATCTTCGATTTGCTATTGATACAGTCAATGATGCAGCCGAGCAAGTGGGAAGAAACAAGAATGAGGTTGAGAAGGTGGTATGGGTACCCACAATCCCTACCTTCAAGGGAATTAAAGAGAAAGTCGCGCGAAGAGTTGTGGCAGTGGTCATTGGGGATATGCCCGATGCGGTATTGGATATGCTCGTGATAGATAGAGATAAGGTGAAACGGATTCGTGATGCTGTTGCAGAAGCAGGTCCCAGAGAGGGAGCTAAGTTCGTTGACAGTGAATTACTGGATGTCTTTTCGATAAGTGGAACAAAGGAACATATGGTTGACCGATTTGAAGAGCTTGAAAGAATAGGAGCAACAGAGGTTGTGCTTGGACCTCCGTTCTCAGGAGATTGGAGAGAAGCCCTTGCTGAAATATTCGCAGAGGTTGACTCTAGGAGGAGTTCACAATGAAGTGGGGGGTTGCTCTAAATGTCAGAGAGAAATTATCAGAAACAGTACGAAAAGCGGAAGTTGCTGATCAGGGAGGGCTTGAGCAAGTATGGGTAACTGATTTTCCTGCAATGAAGTATGCTCCAGCTGTCGCAGCTGCAATCGCGGAAAAAACCTCGTCATGTAGGATAGGAGTTGGGTTGGTGAGCCCTCTTCTGTATTCCTCAATGCACATAGTCCAGTTTATGTCAACTTTGATTAAAACATATGGTGAGCGATTCGATCTGCTGCTTGGGCCTGGAGACCAAGGCGCGCTATCAAGAGTTGGTGTGTCGCATTCAGTCAAAGGAATGACGGAGGATACTATTCATGCTCTGGAGGAAGTTAAGTTAGGATTGTCAGAATTAGGACAAAGATGTTCAGTCTTTTTGGGTGCTCAGGGACCAGTCATGATTAACTCCTCATTGAAGGCGGATGGCGTTCTGTTGAATTATTCAGACATTGAAATGGTGGAGTGGGCTTTAGAGCAAATCAAGAAGAAGACACCTGAAGATTTCCAACTCGGTGTGTTTCCACCGACGTATGTTGGTGATTGCAACGATATTATGAGTAACACAGCGATATCTCTATCGGCTGCAATGGTTGCAGTAGGACTGAACAAAAAAGCAAGCAAGCAGTTTGGGCTTTATGACAAGGTCAAGGATGCAAGACTTCAATTGATGAAAAAAAGCGGATTTGATATGGAGATTGCAGAAATATTGGGAAGTGATGTTCTAAGGAGATTTGCTTTTTGTGGAGATGCAGCTCGTCTCGTTGGGTACCTAAAAATACTCGAAGAAAAAGGAATTTCATTCACAGTGTTTGGACCACCTCAAGGAATCAGGAAGGAAGGTGTGGAAACTTTAGTAAGAATAAGGAAGAATTTGTAGAAGAGTTCATACTGGCAGATTATTTCGAAGATCGACTTCGCGCGGCTTCACAGACCACACACCATCTTCATACTCCCAGTTTCTAACTAAGTCATCGATTGACCTTGAACCACTTTGACTAATGGTCATGATTGGTTGAACCATATCAACGCCAGTCATTTGTTGGAGCGCACGAAACACCTGATAATATTCAACCTGGTGGCTAGCAGGAACACTTGTCCAAACAATAATCCCACGTGATGAGAGGTAGTACATGGTCCAGGGGAATGTTACTATGGTAGAGAGAATTTTGTCCCGCCAGGACTCATTGCATACAATTTCAAAGCAGAAGTTTGATGATAGACCAAGACCATAGACAGCAACATACGGGAGCAGTAGAGATCGATTGTTGAGTTTATGAATTACTTGAGATACTTTTCGTGCATCGATATCCCAACCGCGAATAGCTAGACTCTTACTTATCTGACTTGGAGGGGCTCTCACATTCAACTGCAACTGGGAGCCAACAGCTAGTTCTGTTTCACCAAAATCAGGTAGAGGGCCTTTACACA
The DNA here is from genome assembly GCA_048882305.1 of Candidatus Thorarchaeota archaeon. Taxonomy (GTDB): domain Archaea; phylum Asgardarchaeota; class Thorarchaeia; order Thorarchaeales; family Thorarchaeaceae; genus SMTZ1-45. Next base: position 2,454 of record JBHLRT010000161.1, on the reverse strand, counting down.
CCATCAGTATGGGGAGTTTTGTAATATCATGAGTTTCTATTTCAAAGGGAGAGTCGACAACCTTTGCTAACGACCAATTTCCATTGTCATATAGTGAAAGATTGGATTTTGCTCCTGATCCAGTCTGGTAGTGTAAACTTGAATAGTCAAAATATACCTTTGAAATGGCTCTTACTGATTCATGAAATGTTGGAAGATTTTTCTCCCTATTTGGAATCATGAAACTCGCATATCCAAGGTCGGTCATGCTAGTCTTAAGTAGACTTTTTGTAAATCCGTATTCCGATAAGCCATGCTCGACTTCACTCCATTTAATATCCTCGCGAATTGTAAAGAATAGCATCGCAGATTGTATATTAAAAGCAGTGTAATCAAGGATGGCACTATATCTCACAAGATGTTGTTCACGGATTCGATCTAATGACCTAGCAATAGTTCTTGGAGCCATCTTTAGAATCTCGGCTGCTTTCACAAGAGAAATAGTAGGATCTGTCGTTAGGACTTTCAGTACATCAAAATCGGTTGGCGAAACTCGGGTTTCTTCCCTCAAGAAAGCAAATGTATACGCTGAACGAACTGCATCTCTAGTCAGTAGATTGAACTTACTCAAAGTCTTTAGGTTCTCCAAGACTTTGTTCTTGTAGCTTTCCTTGATGGGGTAAACAGTTGGATTTGCGGGATAAGTGACATACTCAGGATTCTTTTTCAGCTGATCAACAGCCTTCAAAGCTTCCTCCATGGTAATGGACCCGGTACAGAGTCCAAGGTAAACTCGCATAGAATCCAGATAGAATCGAACTGATGGTTCATCAGAATCTGGGAACATATCATCGTATGGAGTTTCAATATTTAGAGGACTAACTCTGTGCTTAGGTGAGTTTTGAGCAGAGTCGTCTAGTTCCATACGTGAATGATCCATCTTTTTCAACGCCGAGAGTCATTTTCTCTAGAGTGCATTTGTGATGCCATTGTTGACACCACACTCTCAAGTTGTGCTTCAATTTCATTACGGTTCGCTATAAATGTGCATATCTCTGAAGTGTTACCTACTAGGTTAGCAAGTATTTGTGTCATAGTCAACCAATCAACAGTCCGAGGTGCGTCAAGATCAAGAACTGTCAGTGGTGAACCGGATATAACTCGTGCCTTAGGGAAGGAGCTTGCTTGAGCATGAAAAACTCGTGACAACGAGGAATCCTTAGATTCCGTCTTTATGCAAACCATGAGTTTCTGTGGAAGTCCAATATTTGTCAGATGCACGTAGGGCAAAGCAACTTTCGTCCTCATATCAGCAATCTTTCTCCGAAGTGTCCTTCCTGCTTTAGGGTTGATACCTAGTTTCTCAAAAGTTTGTGCAAGTTTAGTTGCTGTAACAAAATAATCTGATTCTAATGCTGCCGCTGCGACTAAATCGTCTACTGCAGCTTTGGCCCCTTTACTCTGCGTTACCGTATCAACAGAAGGTAGTACATCAACGTAATCTTTTGCTGCATCCATAGTTGCTAGAAGGCGAAAGTCGTTATTGAATGACCATGTATTGCCATTGAACAAACCCAGGTTCAAGTGGTGTGATATACTCATTACTTCTTGAAGCTCAATGGTGAGACTGTATGGTCTTTTTCTAAACCGTTCGATCTGCTTGAAAAACCAAGAGTATCTCTCATCCAGAGGAACAATCGCCTCAAAATAGATGACTTCTACCAAAGTTGAAGACATCATCGAATTAGTCTGTCTGGTGACAAATGAGTTCGAATTCAACCATCTTGAGAATTTCATCAATACATCAGATGTTCCTGAAGCTTGCGCCCAACCAAAGAGCATTCGAAGCCCAAGTGAACCATAATCGATATTTCCACGAATGATTAATTCATATGTTTCCTCGAGCTTCATCCACAATTGGTTTATAGCAGACCTAGTCACTCCTAAGTCGCTAGCAAGAGCTGACTGCCTCGTGGACGGAGCTATAGCTAGTCTATTCAACAATCGCATTTCGCTACGACCAAGAGGCTTAGATATTGTCAAAAGATTACCTATGTATTATGGCCAAATGTTTAGTTATGAATATGACGGCAGTCCTGTTTGTAAGTGCAATATTGTGGATAATTAGGTATTTTCCACATATTACGTGAAACATGCCAATAAAGAGCGCTAAGAGGCTTACTAGAAGTACTCCTAGGTCCAACACTCCCTTATTATACCAGTTTCCCATTCTTTTCTATGGATTCACACTGCAGACTGAGCTCAGAAGATAGATAATTCTGAGAAATTCAGATGATTCTATTTTCCTAGTTAGTCTGAGGAAGGCTGCAATCTATGAAAGAGAGAAACATAGGCAGCAGTGGCCAAAGACACGCAAGTGGATCCGCCATATCAACGACCAGTAACGGAGGTGAAAACGATTAGCACTGACCGTATGAGGACTCTATACGAGAGCATGACTAAGAATCGTGCAGC
>JBHLRT010000160.1:0-5359 GCA_048882305.1 Candidatus Thorarchaeota archaeon | reverse complement strand
AGGCTATCCAGAACGCACGAGAGGTTGGAATGGAATCGCTTGTATTGGTACCAACAGTTGTCCGAGGAGTGAATGAGGATCAACTAGGCGGAATAATCGAATTTGCAGTAGAAAATCGCGATGTTGTAAGATGTGTAAACTTCCAGCCAGTTAGCATTACAGGTCGTATCGATCACAATGCACGCAAAGAGATGCGAATTACAATTCCTGATGCAATTCACCTTATTGAAGAGCAAACTGGTGGTAAGATTCCTGCAACTGAATGGTACCCTGTACCATCCATGATGCCTGTAGGTCGTGCACTTGGTCTTATCAAGGGCGGACCAGACCTGGAACTCAGTTCACACTTTGCTTGTGGGATGGCGACATTCATCTACATTGACGATGATGGATCGTATAAGCCAATCACAGATTTGATCAATGTTGACAAGTTCCTAGAACTTCTTGAAGAGATAGCAAATCTCTTTGCTGACCAAGCAAAAGGCGCAAGCACACGCGCAAAGGCAAAACTCGCAGCAGGAGCTCGTCATATCAAGAAGAAGGGTCTCATAAAGGACCTTCTTAGTGCTTTCCTTAACCGGGGTGACTATGAATCGCTAGCAAAGCTCATGCGTCGAATCATCATGATTGGGATGATGCATTTCCAAGATCCATACAACTTCGACCTTGAACGAGTTCAGCATTGTGATATCAATTATGCTGTACCTGATGGAAGAATAATCCCCTTCTGCACAATGAACACAATTCACAGATCTCGAGTAGAAGAGAAATTCTCCAAACCTATTGAGGAGTGGCGTAAGGGTCACAAACCCACTCAGGTAGAAGAAGACAGTGTAACAAAACCCTATCAGGGTGAGTAATTAGTTTCTCGACAGGTGATAGTGTCCTACCTGGGCACTCACCTGTTCAATTATTATTCAAGTTCGTCATTATACTTTGTTTATTATTTGATTAACTTTCTTTGAAGATAAATTACATTATAACAATCATACATGATTTTTTTACTAATGATGTGCCCGTCTTTTGTGAATTATCCCAGTACCAAAACAAACTTTAATAAGTATAACAACTTATTAATTACAATCATTGTAGGAAAAATTGGGCAAAAATTCCTTTAAGTAAAAACAAAGGCGAGCGTGTGGGCTAGTTTTTCGTTACATGCCCTCAATTACGAAACTCCCCCCTCCTACCACGATTCCCATATGCTCGCCACCCTCTTCTATCTCTTCCAAAATGGTTTCGACTTGTTCTGCAATATGAAGAATACCGATCCCATTCTGGTCCTTTTGAATGTGTCAATTTCCTTTCTTAGCTCGTATTCTTCTTCTGGAGCAAGCTTCTTCTTGCTTAGAACACTTAGAAGGGGTTTGTAGTATCTCTCTTCCCAGACCTCATGAGGTATTTTGATCTGTCCCTTTAGTCGATACTCATGTTTCTTGATGGTCTCTATCTTTTGTTCAAGACCTGCATCCTCATCGTGAACTACAAGAAAGCCATCCTTTGAGATTAGTCTTTTCCAGTCTCCAATCCCTCTCTCAAAACCTACTACGGAGATTGAACCCTCTGCCCAAACGATATCGAAGGTTTCATTGACACGGTTGAGGTCAACCATTGAAGCTTGTTTTACAGAAATTCTATCCGAGAGACCCAAGTCCTTTACTCTCTTTCGAAGTCCAACGAGTGCAGGGATATCGATGTCGATAGCTGTGATGTGCCCATTGGACATCTTCGCTAGCTCGATTGTCGGTAGTCCTGATCCACATCCAATATCCAAGATTGAGGGATTATCCATAGTTGGAAGTTTCTTGAATGCAGCCCTTGTGAACTCTAGCAGATTCAATCGTAATTTGTCACGAAGCTCTTGGTGTGACATATTATTATCGCCTTCTCATCTTTACGATTCAGAAGAGAATGCCTTCTAATTAAGATGATTAGAAACTGAAACGTTCCAGCAGAAACCTTAAATCAATAGAATTCACAATAGTTAACAATGATGTTGATTCTATACTTGGTTGGCATCGGTGTGTTACTCTCAGTTGTTTTCTTTGCATACAGTGAAAACTTAGCGAAGCATAGGCCAAGTAACTTTCAAGAGGTTGGTAACAAGCCTGGTCGCGATATGTGGGTTGCTACACTTCTCGATTGTGATTTTGAACCGGCCAAGGTTCGATTTGGTCCAGCAAAGATCATCCCTGCAAATCGAGTTCTGAACCATGCAGCTCACAAGGAGAACTTCTCTCGCCATATGGAGAGTAAATGAAGAGTTTGAATAATTCTCTGTCCCCATGGAATTCTTAATTAACCATCAAGTGATGCTTTTGTACTGATGCTCATGTCCCCTACAACCAGTCTTGATGTTATTCAGGTTGATGCCTTCACCGATACTCCATTTGGAGGAAATCCAGCATGTGTAATATTAGATACTGACCGCATTGCTGAGAAAACTATGCATATACTTGCACGAGAAATGCATGCTAGAGAAACGGTATTTGTTTCGAAATCACAAGTTGCTGATTTTCGTTTTCGGTATATGACTCCAAAGAGTGAGATTGGTTTTTCTGGTCATCCGACGATAGCAGCCTTCTCTGCTCTTGTTGAAGAAGGCCGTCTAGAATTGGTCCGTGATGTGACTCCTGTGAGACTTGAAACCAACTCTGGCATTCTTGATATTGAGATTGTGAGAAACGAAGCAACTGGACTTCATGAAGTACAAATCACACACAAGAAACCTAAGTTCATGGACACATATGACCCGAAGGATTATGCTGAAGCGCTAGGTCTTTCATTAGCCGATATTCATTCGCCAAATCCTTTACAAACAGTAAGTACTGGAACGCCACATCTCATGATGCCTGTATCAACGAGTAGATCTCTCGATAGAATCAAACCAAATTGGGACCGTCTGAAGGAACTGCAAGCTGACTCTGATTATGTTTCTATGAGTGTCTTTACAAGAGATACTCGTGAGCCAACATCTGATGCTCAAGTCCGTCATTTTGGACCAGCATATGGTATTTACGAAGATCCTGTTTCCGGTTCTGCAGCAGGAAGTCTCGGGAGTTATATCATTAGATATGGGCTCATGGAATCAACATATCCTGTGACAAGTATCGTTATCGAACAAGGACATTATGTTGATCGACCCGGAAAAATATTCGTTGAGGTCCGTGGAGATCAGGAAGATATCGAACAGGTAAAAGTAAGTGGAACCGGAATTATTGTGATGAAGGGTACGCTTCACTTCTGACTTATTGCAGCTTTTCATCGAATTTGCTGTTCTCTAAAGACTTATCAAACGAATGAGAATCTCGAAGAATTGTGAAACCAGATGCTAGACCAAATGGCAACGGCTCTTGACAAGTTTACTGACAATGATGTTTCATTTGCAGACATCCGGCTCGAAGACAGGAAAGGCAATAACTTCTTCGTGATAAATGGAGCTCTTCGTTCCTTTAACCGAACCTCCACTGCTGGTGCTGTAGCACGTGTATTGGTAGGTGAATGCTGGGGTACTGCCTCATCATCAGAACCCCCCTCTGAGAAGGGATATCTGGAACTTCTTGAAAGATCAGCGAAGATGGCAAAAGCATGCTCGAAGTTTTCTAGACGCAGTATTGATCTTTCAGAAATCGAGGGACTAGAGAAAACTGTTTGGCAAACCTTCAAAGAAGATCCTAACGAAGTATCAACTGAAGAGAAAATCGAGTTACTCATGAATCTTGACAAGGCTCAGAGGATTGATGATAAGATTGTAAATTCAAACTCAGTTTATGGCGATGCACGACGAGTCTATAGACTGGTCAATACAGCTGGGTCAAGATTACAGTGGGATGAATCAAGAATCCGTGTCGTAGTTCAATCCGTTGCAAGAGAGGGTGGTAATGTCCAACTCGATTATAATATCGCTGACGGAACAGCAGGTTTTGAATTAGCCCGAAGCGTTGATCCTGAAGATTTTGGTTCTACAACAGCAAAAGGAGCAATTGAACTACTTTCTGCCGAAAAGCCCCCTTCCGGGAAGTTGACCGCTGTCATTGATGGAAATATAGCAGGACTCGTTGCTCATGAGGTATGTGGTCATGCAAGTGAGGCTGATGAAGTAGTCAAGGGTCGGTCATTCTTGACCGGTCTGGTGGGAAAGACAATTGGTACTGAAGTAGTAACCATGGTTGATGATGGAACTCTAAAAGGTGCTAGGGGGAGCTTGCCATTTGATTCAGAGGGAACTCCATCATCGCGTAATCCGATTATAGAAGAGGGAGTCTTCAAGGGATACCTTCATACGCTTGAAACCGCTTCACTAATGGGGGTCCAACCTACTGGAAATGGTAGAGCACAGGACTACAACCGTAGAGTATCCGCAAGAATGACTAATACTTTCTTTGATGTAGGTGACTGGAAAGACGAGGAAATTATCGCAGATACCAAAAACGGTTTGTATATTATAAAAGGAACTTCAGGTATGGAAGATGTTGTTGGTGGAGGAGTTCAGGGCACAGCTCTGAAAGGATACATCATCAAAGATGGAGAGAAGACACAGCTGGTTAGAGGTTTGTCAATCGCTGGGAATGTTTTGGAGCTTCTGAAAACAGTAGATGCTGTTGGTGACAAACTTGTACTTAATGGCGGCAACTGCGGAAAAGGTGAGGAGGACTTTGTCCCGGTATCATCTGGTGGCCCGCATATGCGTCTTGAGCTGATTGTTGGAGGTGGCTGAGATGGACTTACTCGCAACCAATGAAAAGATACTGAGTTTGACTGAAAAAGATGGCGCGACTCAGGCTGAAGTATATGCGTTATTGGTGAAGACATCAGGTGTCTATATTGACGATGACATCGCAAAGATGGGAATCTCCCCTACTGAATTAGGATTTGGTCTCAAATTTGTCATAGACAAGAAGATTGGCTATACAAGCTCGACTCTCACTTTCGAATCAATTGATGATTTTGTATCTCGGGCAAGTTCAATGGCAAGAGTTAGTGACCCTGATCCAAAGTTTAAGACATTACCAGAACCGAAGAAAGTATCAGGTAACTCTGAACATTTCTTTGATAAGGCTACTGCTCAGGTGGAGAGCGATTATCTTACAGAGAAAGCAATGCAAGTGGTGGAGAACGCAAGGACTGATCATGTTTCCGTTCCAAATGGGACGCTTCGCGCATGTTCCGTCGAGTTCAACGTGATGAATTCGTTTGGACTAGACGCTGGGTCTAAATCAACAATGGTCTATGGTTACTTCACTGCGAAATCTGAGATTTCTGGCTCTGTCGGAGAGGGTGTTCAAAGGTGCTGGTCACGTGACATTACTAAGATTGAGTTTGACAAGATTGGTGCCAAACTTAGAGAACAAGCAATGAA
>JBHLRT010000159.1:0-5373 GCA_048882305.1 Candidatus Thorarchaeota archaeon | reverse complement strand
AAGTTCGATCATAGTAGTTATCCTGGTTTTGAAGCACATTTGTTTACAATTGCCGATGCAGCGATGTGGGCTCCTAGATTAACTTCTGAATCTGAAGTTGTTCTCACTTTAGTACAAACTACGAAAAACTCTCACGAATCATGGTTTCGCTTATTGGCTGTCGCAAAAGAATTGATGGAATCTCTCAATAAATACCGACAAGAATTGAAACATGGCATAGTCCCTAGTACACATTGGGCATCTCAAGAAACAAAATGGTATCGAGAGAATTGGGGAAACCGCCCTCATGAATTGACACGAGTAAAAGATTTCCTTTATCTCGTTGATGAATCTATCAGACCTCACATCAAGGAATTGAATGAATTAGGTTTTTCAACGACACAGAGTTGTTCAGGATTAGCCACAGATCATTTGGATAGAGAGCCCTATCTACCCTATGTGATGTTTGATGAGCGGATGTTTCCCAAATCGAGCGCTCACTTGTTCACACTTGCCGATGTATCAGGATGGATTCCTAGTTATGGTCCTCATAATTTTGATGTGGAATTGAGACTGAATAGTCCCGAAGGTGCTGAGGATTTGTGGAATGCCTTAGTTTTGAGTGCACGCAGATTAGCAGAGCTTCTTACCGAATATAGGAGTCAGTTTGAATGAGCAAATCCAGCCATCACATTCTCTAAAAGGGACATTGTGATTGGTTTCCATGTGCCAATTGATAGGACATTCAGAAGCACATGGCGAAAAGTTGGTAATCATGAAGGTCACCCGGTATGGACCTCCCCAGTTGATACTGAAATTAAGATTCATGGTAAGATAGTTGGAGTGGACTTCTCCGTATGTTATGGGTGCGCAAAATGTATTGATGCATGTCCAACTCGTGTTTTTGATCACCTGCATCACGAGTCTGGACGTCACGTTGTGGATCCAGTGAGAGAGGATAACTGCATTCTATGTCTTGTTTGCGAGATTGTATGTCCGGTCGAGGCAATAAGCATTGAGCGAGAGGGAGGGTCTGAAGACACCTTGGACTCATTGCTAGAGGGAAAGAGAGGATAGAAAATGTTTGATGTTATACTAAGTCAAGAAGAACGGAATCTTCGTGATGAAGTTCGAAAATTTGTAAGGGATAAGGTTGATCGTGACCTTATTCTAGCTATGGATAGTAAAGAGAAGGAGTATCCATACGAATTCATCAAAACAGCTGCGAAAGAGAATCTCTTAGGACTTCGTTTTCCAAAGGAATATGGTGGAAGAGGCCTTGGGTGGGTTTCTGAAATGGTTGCTCTAGAGGAGATTGGGGTTCTTGGAATAGCACTTGGATGTGCTTTTTCATTACCAAGTATTGTTGGTGAGGCAATAAACAAGTTCGGGACAACTGAACAGAAGAAAGAGTATTTACTTCCGACTTTGAAGGGAAAGAAAATCTGTGGTGAAGGGCTCACCGAGCCAAGAGGAGGCTCAGACTTTTTCGGTACAAACACAACTGCTATCAAAAAAGGAGGTTCCTTCATTGTAAATGGCGAGAAACGATTCGTAGCTGGAGGCGTAGGTGCTGACTATTTCCTTGTGTATGCAAAAACTAACTTCGAAGCTTTACCTCATGAATCTCTGAGTGCATTTATCATCGAACGGGATATGGGTGTAAAAGTTGAGGAGGAGTATGAGCTGATGGGCTGCCGTGGAATGGGTGCAGCAAGAATCGTAATGAAGAACATCGAAGTTCCGGAGAAGAATCTAGTCGGAGAGCTTAATGATGGTAATTCAATCTTCAACGCTATGATGGTTCCGGAGAGATTGACTTCAGCTGCAGGACCTATAGGTATGGGTCGTGCTTCTATCGAGATTGCAGTTAGGTATGCAGACAAGAGAGAAGCATTTGGACGTGCTATAAAGAAGTATGAGGCAGTCAGCTTTAAGGTGGCTGATTGTACCACACAACTTGATGCAGCGAGGGGTCTTGTGTATCGTGCTGCAAAGAAAGCAGATACTGGTGAGTGGTGTAGAAAGGAGGTTTCTCAAGCCAAGGTGTTTGCCACAGAAGCAGGTTTCCACGCTGTACATGAAGCGATGCAAATACTGGGAGGCATTGGGTATACTGATGTCTATCCAATTGAACGTCTTTACCGTGATGCTCGTCTTGCAACGATATGGACTGGCAGTAATGAAGTTCAGCGGCTCATAATTCAAAACGAGGTGTTTAGAGAGATACTCTCCGAGGATAAATCCATGAAACGAGATGTAGAACTGGACACACCTGGGGCTCACAAAACTGATGAAAAGGTGTATACAGAAGATCCGAAGAAATACTATCCCTCATAGACATCACTCTCTCCTCTCTTCTCACGCACGCTTCATAAAATTCATATACTTAACGATATTTAATACAATTATTGAATAAAGAGGCTAATAGAAATGGGAAATCTAGTCTGTAAGAAATGTGGGGCAGAAGTTACTGTACCCGTTCATTGTGGAAAAGAAATGCATATCGAAGGTGACCAGCTCGTTTGCTGGATGGGCGCTACTTGCGGACATCAAGACATCCCCACGCACTGTGGCGCATCGATGGCTATCAAAGATTGAAATTAGTTTGCAAATTGTGGGGTAATTTATGATTCTAGAGGAAATTATGAAAAGACGAAGTGGAAGAGCATTTTCTGACAAACCAATTCCTGATGAGATGTTAAATTCAATTTTAGAAGCTGGACGATGGGCTCCTTCCTGTATGAACGCACAATCATGGAACTTCGTTGTGTTGCGAGATTCTGATGTTTTAGCAAGGGCTCATGAGGCATTGACAAGGGGAAATGCGTACGCAAAAGCCGCCCCTGTAATGATTATTGTAGTTGCAAGTGAGGAAGGAGGATGTCATTCTCACGGACTGCCTTACTTCATGATGGATATTGGTCTTGCAGTGCAAAACATGCTTCTTCAGGCGGTTCATCTAGGGCTTATGGGACATCCGACAGCTGGATGGAATGAAGAACAACTAAAGGAAATTACTAGTATCCCTGATGAGTATCGAATCGTGACTGTGATGTTTTTCGGGTACGAGGGAGATTCTTCATTACTTGATGAACGGTCACAGGAAAAAGAGAAATCTCCTAGAAGAAGGAGAGATCTCTCTGAAATAGTCCATTGGAATCACTGGTAACATGTGGCATTTCCTATGGAAAATAATTAATGAGTTAACCTCCCAATATTAACATGCCGCGGAGGATACTTAATGCAAGGTATAATTGATGTCATCATTCCTGGACTTCCTGGAATATTGATTGGGCTCTTACTAGGAAACATTTTTGGTGGGATGTCAAGCCTTGGCTATCCACAACGGATCGGATTGGGCGTTGTCATCAGTATCTTTGGTGGAATGATAACTAGTCTTTTGTTCTTATCACCACCGCTTAACGCGTATATTCAATTTCAAGGGGGTACCTTTGATTTACTATTGTTTCTGATCCTCACATATATTGGTGGATACGCAGTAGGTGCTGGATCTAATTGGGCACAACCGCCTGAAGAACCACCAGAACGACACATCATCTATGATCCTGATGATGATGACTTTGATCGAGAGATTGAAGAAGCAATGGGCTCTGACTTCAAAGCCAATAACAGTTAAAGGCACTAATATAAACGAATCTTCTTAGATTAGCCTTTAGGAGGCAAGTTAGAAGTGCGAAGGACGCTACCACACATTCTCTTTATGTTTACAATCACCTCTTTGCTCTTGTCCATGGTGTTTATGCCCACCCAAGCTGCACCCCCCTCTGGATGGAGCGGTGATAATAACCTTGGATTCTTACTCGAGGTGAATGGAATCAATGCAGCCACATCTGATGGTGCAAATCCAATTCAACTTGACGTCCAAGATCCAATTACCATCAATGTAACAATACTCACTGAAACGAACCTGACAATTCAAGATGCTAAATTTCAGATGTCCTATATGTCAATACCAATCATTAATCCTCCTCCGTTTGACATGAGTGGTTTTGGAGAAATACCTGATAACACAACAGCAAGTTTCTCTTTGGGTCCAATCTCTTTAGCTCCACTCTTCACCTATGGAAATCTCACTCTAATTTCAGGGACGGTGACGGGATTTTTCTCCTTTACTTACCAGAATTCAACAAATCCTGGAGTAAATCAGACAGTCAGTGAAGATTTTGTGCTCCGAATTGGGCCAACTGGTTTTGGTGTGGTTCTATCTGTTAGTGGTCTTATCACTGTAGGATTTGCAATCATGTCAGTCTTCTCACTGATTCTCTCTCTTGATGAATTCCAGCGGGGAATAATGGCATCACGGAAGCTCAAAGGCGCAACTCGCGGCTCCGATGTTGGGATATTCCCATCTGCTGTTGTTCTTCGGCGGAAACCAAAGAAAGGAGCCGAAACAATTGACAAAGACGAATTAATTCGAAGAGTTAGTCAAGCAGCAGAAAGTGCTTGGGACGGAAAAAGATGTCCAAATTGCGGTAAAAAGTGGCGGAAGGACGCTCCAACCTGCGGAAAGTGTGGAATCGATGCACATGGTGCCGTCAGATACTTTTCTCAAGATATCGCAGACTATGCTCCTAAGGCACTAAGCGTGATTAGACCAAAATCGAAAGTGACCGTAGGCGCACTAGGCAAGAAGCTAAAGCTGAAGCAAGACAAAGCAGGCGCTCTAGCCGCAGCACTAGTTGACATGGGCGCTCTTCAGACAAAGACTGTCAAAGTGCCATTGAAGAAGGTTGCCTTCTCAGGGATGACTCTAGCTGGGCTCTACTGGTCATTAATGCAGATGTTTTATGGAGCTACACCTGACTGGGTATTTGTGCTTCTTACAACAACCGCAGGTCTTGTTATATCGGTCTTTATTGGATACCTTATGAACTTCTTAGCCCGAATCCCTTCGTTGGGATATGATTAAACATCTGAATGGAGCGGGTCAATCCCGTTCCATTTCTCTCTATATCAGAATACAGTCAAGACATATAACAAAGACTTCAATCTACGCTAATAGATAGGCTTCTTGTATGGTGTGATTGATGAATAACAACACAATCGACAATCATAGGTCTGAATGGGAAAATGATGAAGTTAGAGTGCAAGTTCCCTATAGTGCTGCTGGTGTTGCTACAACAATTGTTCTGACATCCAAATTCACAGGAAAAATGATGCTTCTTGATGTGGGAGATGGTGCCCTTAGAGACCTTCTCTCTGCAGGACACACAGATTTCGTGAATGATTTAGATCCCATAGCGATTTCTCATGGGCATTTCGATCATGTGGGTGGACTTCACTCCTTGATGGGTTTCATGAGGATGCTTGGTAGAACAAATCCTCTCAGTATACTTATTCCTAATGGGTGTGTTGAAGCAATCAGTATAA
>JBHLRT010000158.1:0-5384 GCA_048882305.1 Candidatus Thorarchaeota archaeon | reverse complement strand
TTGGAGCATGAACTCCGTAAACTGGATCCGGAGAACCCAGTGCTTTTCATTGTGGGAACGCCAGAGGGTGGGAAAGTAAGACATGACATACCAATGTTATCCTGTCAAAAGGCATCTGATGTTGCGGAGGTGGTCAGATGGGCGAATGGCAAACCACTCTATGCAGGATACAAACTGGATGGACTCTCACTCTCCCTGATCTATGAAGAGGGGAGGCTCAAGCAGGCAGCAACCAGAGGAAATGGTGTGTCTGGCGATGATGTCACGATCAGTGTCATGAATATAGCATCAATTCCCAAGTTGATTCCAAATAAAGCGAGAGTCAATGTGAGGGGAGAACTGTTCATGCCTCTTTCTGAGTTTGAGAGGATAAACAATGACTTGGATGAGGATGAAAAGTACACTAGTCCGAGAAACCTCGCAGTTGGAACAGTAAGGCAGAAAGAACCTGCGCTCCTGATGGAACGAAAACTGGATTTCAGACCGTTTGATGTTCTAGGATTGGATGAGTCTCTCACAACGAAGCAGAATGCAGACATACTTCGCGAGTGGGGTTTCAAACCCGCAGATTTCAAAGCAATTCAAAAGCCTACTGCCAAAGAGATTGACGAGTTCTTTCAGGACATAGCGAACAAGCGTGAAACGGAGCTAGACTTTGAGATTGATGGCATTGTGTTCAAATATGACCGTGCAACTGACAGAGCGAATGCAGGAGAAACAGAGTATCATCCAAAGTGGCAGATAGCACTCAAGTTTGAGAGCAGAGGGGAACCAACAGAGGTTCTTGGTATCACTTGGCAAGTAGGAAGAACCGGTGCACTCACCCCGGTAGCTGAGTTAGAGCCAGTTGAAGTGGCTGGAGCAATGATAAGCCGGGCAACCCTTCACAACGCAGACTTCCTCATGGCGATGGATGTTGCTGTGGGAGACACCGTCGATCTAGTACGTTCAGGTGATGTAATTCCCAGGATTATTGACATTGAAAAGAAAGGCCCAAACTCTGCTTTTCTTCCTGTGGTTTGTCCTTCCTGTAACGAACCCCTCAAAAAGGATGGAGTTAACCTAGTCTGTGTTTCCGATTCGTGCCCGGACCGTGATCACCAGACAATCATGCACTGGGTCAGAGTTGTGGACATCAAGGGACTCGGTCCGGAGAGTGTTCGTAAGCTGTATGATGAGGGACTGGTGAAAGAACCTTCAGACCTCTATGATTCAGATTTGACCGAGGAAAAGCTGGTAGAGGTGCTTGGAAGTAATGGGCAAAAGGTCAAGGAAAGGATAGAGGCAACACGGCAGATGCCATTCCATGTGTTCCTCTCAGCCTTGGGCATTCCAACTTTGGGATGGAAGATGGGAAAGATACTCGCTCAAAGATACTCATCCTTTGGGGAGCTTCAGAAAGCAACAGCAGATCAACTATGTCACTTGGAAGGAATCTCAGAAATAACTGCAAGACATATCATCAAAGGTGTCAACGAAGCAACTCCGATTCGCATCTTAAGTAAAGGAATTGAACTCGTATATGGAGGAAAACCCTCAACTACCGATTTGACACTGGGTGAATCAAAGGGACGTATCTATGTCACAGGCAAGATAGAGGGTATGACAAAGGCAGATGTACAGAGCTATGTAGAAGCAAAGGGCTACGAGTGGTCAAGTTCGATTACTTCGAACCTGACAATACTGGTCATAGGTGACAAACCTGGTGGCAGTAAGGTCGCAAAAGCAGACAAGTTAGGTATAGAGATGTTGACATGGGATGAGTTTGAGTCAAGAGGTTAAGATCTGGTGAGCATTATCATCTCATTAACACGTGGAATAATCACACTTGTGTCTGATAGTTCTCTTTCAATGAGCTCTTTGAACTTCTGACATTCTTGACTTTCACCATGGACCGCCACCGCGAAGGTTGGCTCAATGTCCATGGCCATCGCTAAAGCCACTCCAGGATGGCAGGTGGGAGAGGGCATTCCTGTAGGCAAGAACGCAATATCTACCTTGTCTTTTCCAACTGGCCAATAACCAGAGTCAGCTGCATGAAAAACCTTCAAGCTACCAATAGACACCCTGAACTGAATTATCTGACGAGGGTGGACACCCCGATGAAGTTCAACTCGAATCCCATTGACCTTGAACTTAATACCATCTCTCACCTTCTGAAAGACCTCCGGACCAGAGAGAACTTTTTCTGGTGGAATTCTTTTGCGAAGGTCTTCAACCATATTGTACTCGCTGATGATTGTGGCTCTTGTTTTCTTGTAGAGTGCAACGGCATTAGCCAGGTTGAAGTGGTCATTGTGGCTATGACTATAGGTAATCAAGTCTAGAGACTTGATATGCTGCTTGACTTTTGAGAATAGGTCTGCGGGATCAAAAGCAACCACTGCATCTTTTGTCCTGAGTAGAATGCCAGCATATCCTGTGTAAATGAATGCAAACTCTGAGGAACTTAGTTCAGTGTCATATAATGTATCGATGCTTTGTGCAAGATCTATTCCTTCAGCCAAATATTGCCTCTCCTAAGTTAAAGAAATTAGTAGAGATGAATGTAATCAGAGTTTGTGTCCACGCATAATCAATCAGCTGTTCTCACGAACCCAATCAATGAATTTCCTGAACAGACGGTTGAATGTTTCTGGTTGTTCTACCATGGGGATATGGTCTGCACCTTGGACTACTGCAATGTCTGCCCGTGGAAGTTTCTTCTCAAACTCTGCAGCTATATGAGGTGTGATGATATCATCATCAGAACCAACTAGCACGAATACTGGAATTTGTATCTCTCTAAGCTTATCGGTGATATCGAATTTACTACATGCATGAAGATCTCGATTCATGATTATTGGATGGGCAATTCGCATATCATCGTCCAATTTCTTCAGTTGGTATGTTTCTGTATATTGTTCGAAAATTCGGCTCTTGAAGAAATATACGCGATCCTCAATAGTTTCTTTCAAGAGACCGACTCTGAGCTTTGAAAGGTCAAGATCCGAGGACGTAGAAACAAGGACTAGAGCTTTAGGTTTTAGAACAGTCTCTTTCAGAACATACGACATTGCTACTCCACCACCCATGCTGTGTCCTACAAGAATGAAACTATCCAAGTTTAGATGTCGAACCAGAGTACGGAGCTCTTCAGCAAATTGCATATCAATTGAAAGGTCACCGTGCGACTCCTCAGACTTGCCGTGACCAGAGAGGTCCAGTGCAATTGTACGATATTCCTTCGAGAACTCTCGCAATTGCAATGCCCAGATAAGATGAGAAGAACCTGCACCATGCACGAAGACTAGAGATGTTCCACTACTTTTTTGGTCCCTCTTGTCAATATCAACATAGAATATTCGAATCCCATTGTGCTCAAAGAAAGGCATAATGTCCAATCAACAAGAGATGACAATATAGAGATTTGTTGCTCAAAGTGTCATATTATTAGTAGGTACCTTTTTCTCTGGAAACAGAAAGGTTAGAGAAGTGAACTCAATGACTGGCAAGCTATTTGGCACCACTGGGGTCAGAAGGGTCTATGGCGATGGGTTCGATGTAGAGATGGCACTCAATCTGGGTAAGGCGCTAGGAACCTATCTAGGCAGAGGAACTGTCCTAATCGCACGTGATGCACGTACAACCGGTCGCGTGGTGGCAGACGCATTGACTTCAGGAATCATGTCGGCAGGTATAGATGTTGTGCGGGCTGGAATCATTCCTACGCCAACTCTTGCGTTTATGACCATGAAGGGAGGTTACGACGCAGGAGTCATGGTTACAGCCTCTCATAATCCGCCTGAGTACACAGGTCTAAAGTTTTGGTCTAAGTCCAGCATGGGATTCACACAAAAAGAGGAAAGTAAACTAGAGGAAATCTATGATTCAAAGAAGTTCCATGTTGCAACTTGGGATGAATTGGGAAATGAAACTCACATAGAAACTGCAGTCAATGAACATATAGAATCACTTCTCAAGCAATGTGACGCTGAATCTATACAAAAGAGATCGTTCCGTGTCATTGTGGACCCGGGAAATGGAGCAGCATGTGTCCATACTCCTTACCTAATGCAACGTTTGGGCTGTCAGGTTGTGACTATTAACGGACAACTCGATGGACATTTTCCTGGCAGACATTCGGAACCTGATGAGAAATCTCTCAAGGACCTCATTCAAATGATCAAGAAAACAGGAGCGGACTTGGGAATTGCGCACGATGGAGATGCGGACAGAGTTGTATTTGTAACGGAGAGCGGAGAAGTCATCAGAGGAGACCGAACTATCGCACTTCTCGCAAAACTGGCAATTAGAAACTCGAAAAACAAGACCATAATTACCACTGTTGATAGTTCGCTTGTTCTGGATGAAGTAGTTGAGAAAGCAGGAGGGACCACACTTCGAACGCCAGTTGGGGATATTCAAGTAGCCATCAAAGTTGCTGAAGAGAAGGGAGTTATGGGAGGAGAAGCCTGTGGTGTGTTCATTTTCCCAGAGGCTCATCTTGCGCCAGAACCTTTCTTGGCTTCATGTAAAGTGCTTGAATTAATGGCATCGACTGGAAAATCATTTGGTGAATTGATTGGAGGAATTCCGCAGTACCCTCTACTAAAGGCAAAGCTTGATTGTCCAAATGAAAAGAAACAGAATGTGATGAAAGCACTGACAAAGACACTTCCCGAAATCATGAGTGATGTGAAAGAAGTCCTTACAGTAGATGGACTTGGAATCACAATGAAAAATGGCTGGATGTTGGTACGACCTTCAGGTACTGAACCTCTAATCAGAATCACTTGTGAAGGGCAGTCAAAGGAGATTGTTGCTGAGATTCTCAAAGCTACAGAAAAGGCAGTAAAGACTGCAATAGATACAGCATAGCTTTGCGCATTGTTCAAGATGCAAACAAGGTTAATAACGGAACCGCAGCATTTCATTCTGAATTACGGGGTCAATATCATGCCGGATGAAAAAGAAGAACTTGAGGCTGAGATTCTAGGTGAGTTTGAATGGGCTCTTAAAGACCCCAATGAAGAAAAGATCCGGCAACTGGGTGAGGTTGTTAGTATCATCACAACGAAACTGACAGAAGCCATTACAAACATCCAGATTTCCATTATGGATTTGGAGAGCAAGGTCGAAGCGATGGAAGGCAGAATATCGTCACTCGCCAGTCGTGGACCATCTGCTGCAGATCCATCAGCAGCGGCATCAATGGGTAGCGGGGAACCAATACCAACAATGGCAAAAGCACCAACTCCTAGACCTGCTGGAGGAGGAGCTGGCGGCGGAATGAGTATGATGGGTGAACTAAAGCAACTTCTTGCAGCCCGCCGTAGAAAAGCAGATAGCACAGAATAGAATTTTTGATCATATCAATCGTTTTACGCTGTTTTTTTCATAGA
>JBHLRT010000157.1:0-5389 GCA_048882305.1 Candidatus Thorarchaeota archaeon | reverse complement strand
TTGGTAAGACCTAGACTAGTGAGGTCACCGACTATCGTGTCCTGAGCCATTTCAGTCCCCATCCATGGGTGTATGGTTCAGAATATTAAACCTCTTGTCACTTTAGGAGTGACAGATTATACTTCATTCTGTTTCCAGATCATCACCCTCAAGGATACGCTCTATCTCATAGAGTCTGCTGATAATAGCGACACCTTTGTCAGTCAATGAAAGATATGGAGTGTCATTCTCTCCCAAGAACAGGTAGACAATCTCCTCTTCCACGAGTTTATCCCTAATCTCGTCAAACACAGCGTCTGATGCAGTCTTCGTTTTCAGATCACTTTCGAATCGGTCTCCCCACATAAGTTCGAATAAAACTTCTCTAACATCTACACGGGTCAAGAACTCCAATGACATGGACAGCACAGAGAATCACAATGTCATAAAGAAGTATGCTTTGTTACTCCTCTCGTGACACCAGACCCATATGTTTTGTAAGTTCTATGAATCTTAGGTGATTCAACTGACCTCAATGGTTGAAGTCTCTCATCTGACACATGTCTACAAAGGTGGTCAAAAGGCTCTCGAAGACCTCTCTTTCACAGTTGAACAGGGAGAAGTCATAGGGCTTCTAGGACCAAATGGAGCTGGAAAATCGACCACTGTCAAACTGATCACAGGGCTACTGAGACCAACTTCTGGTAGCATAAAGGTTTCCGGATATGAAGTAATTTCGAACCTCGATAAAATTCGCAAACTCATTGGGTTCATGCCTCAGGAGACCGCTCTTTATCAGGATTTGACAGCCTATGAATCATTAGAGTTCCACGCTGAACTATATGGTGTTCCCAGAACTGAGATGGATGATCGTATCGCTAGAATGCTTGAGCTATCTGGACTAACACATCGAAAAGATGACCTCGTCAAAACATACTCTGGAGGGATGAAACGTCGACTTGCACTTGTACGATCGATTCTACATGACTCCGAGCTGCTTATTCTAGATGAGATGTCTTTGGGTGTTGATGTTCAGAGTCGTAACTTGATATGGAACCAAGTACGAAAAATGAAGGATGAAGGCCGTACTGTTCTCTTCTGTACAAACTATATGGACGAGGCTGAAGCTTTAGCTGATCGAGTGATTGTGATTGATAACGGCAAACTAGTTGCAACAGGCACCCCAAGTGACTTGAAACGTGAACATGTTGGAGACTACCTAATTGAGGTTCTGATCGAAGGGCTTGAGCCTACTCAGGGTTCTGAATGGTTGGCACAGAAAGTCAAGTTCGATGTGGAGAAAATATCTGACCCGCTGGATGGAGGTCCTCGAACTGCATGGATTCGAAGTCAAGCAGGGCACTCGGATCTACCGGTTGTAATCAATCGACTAAGTGAGAGTGGTCTAAATGTCAAACAAGCATCAATGAGAGAACCATCTCTTGGTGATGTGTTCCTGGCAATAACGGGATCAACATTGAGGGATTAACATGCTTCGAGAGATAGCTGCCATTGTGAAGAAAGATCTGAAGCAGGCTAAACGTGATCCTCGATTTCTTGCTCCAAGTCTTATCATTCCTTTTGCTTTTCTTTTGGTGTATTCAATAATGTGGACCTCAGTAGGTGGTGGTGAATCATTTGCCTGTGGTCTTGTTGTTCAAGACCTCTCACCTGAGGCAAATGATATGGCAGGAATTATTGAGAATATGGTTTCAACCACCAATCATACTTGGTTCAGTATTGAGCGGTATGACCTTGAAACAGCCTCTGAGCTTTACCAATCAACTGAGCTCATTGGTTATATTTTGATTCCTGAAGGTTTTGGGGCGAACATAAGTTCTGGGCAAAAAGGAATAGTGCTATTGTACATCAATAACGCAAATGATGATGTTGTTAAGAACTATGTTCACCGAATTGAGGCTGCCGTACTCTTGTATAATCAAGGTGCCACCTCTCCTCAGTTTGATCAGTCAGATGCTCGAGTAGCACTTGATGAAACATTGTTTTTGCCTGTTACACCCTCAAATCTTGCGTATATGGGTGCAGTTGGAATTCTTCTGTCTTTTATGGCATGTGCATTGACAAGTCAAGCTATGTTAACAGCCACCGAATTTGAAACCGGGGCAATTCATGACTTGTTGAACTCCCCCTCTTCAAGACTCGCCATAGTAATTGGACGAACAATTGCTGCAATACCTCGTTCATTCTTGGCACTTTTAATCACTGTCCCAGTGATTAGCCTGAGTTTGAATGTATATCCACGGGGAAACCTTCTCGTGCTTTTCGGGATTCTAATGCTTACCATTCTCGCTCTTGTTCCCCTTGGCGAATTAATTGGGATGAAAGCAAGACAGAGAGAACAATCACTTCTTGCAGCTGTACTTTTGACTGTGGTGGGATTCTTAGCTGGTGGCGGACTGGCACCAATCGGACTCATGCCTTACTCTGTTAGGGTCATCGTCCTTCTCATCCCAACAACTCATTCAATCGGATTGTGGACTCGGGTCTTCTTCTCAGAAACACTGCTTGGACTTTGGCCTAGTGTCTTATTCTTACTAGGAACTTGGCTTGTATTAACAGTAATCGTCGTTCGACTGATGAAAAAGGAGGTTGAACGTTCGTGAACCTATCACTAAGAATTCTGAAATCTAGTTTCGTCAAAGAGATGAGGGTTTGGAAAAGAAATCCGCGAAAACTATCGCTTGTTGTTCTCCTTCCACTACTGTTCTTCGTTGCCTTCACAATGTTGATGGGCGGTGTTTACTATGGTTCAGGACTTGAGGTTGCACTTGTAGTAGAGGAACAAAATCCAGGTACTTACACAAATGGCTTCATTGAGATTCTTGAGGAATATGATCCAATTCCTCCTAGACTTGTTCCCATTCAGATGGAAGCTGAGAGAGCATCACAGCTCTTCGATAATGGTGACATACTCCTCGTAATCACGATTCCCTCGGGATTCGAATATGCTCTCTCACATAATGCGTCTACATCTATTCATATTCGGGTTGCCAATGTCCATGAGGATCTCACAAAGAACCTCCGAATGCCCGTGATTCGGAAACTCGATATTTTCTATCAGAGATATCTCAATGAAGATGCTCATGTGAGCTTTGATGTTGAAAATCTACGTTCTTTTACCCCTCCTCGGTTGGCATATATGGCTTGGACAATTTCCGTCTATGCCATAATGATTGGTGCGATTTATGGAGCTGGATCCGCTCTGACCCAAGAATTTGAACAGGAAACTTGGGATGAACTCAATCTTTCTAATCAATCTCCACATTCAATATATCTTGGTAAAATGTTGAGCGGAGTCGCGATTAGTTACATAACTCCTCCAATTATA
The DNA here is from genome assembly GCA_048882305.1 of Candidatus Thorarchaeota archaeon. Lineage (GTDB taxonomy): Archaea > Asgardarchaeota > Thorarchaeia > Thorarchaeales > Thorarchaeaceae > SMTZ1-45. Next base: position 2,061 of record JBHLRT010000157.1, on the reverse strand, counting down.
TTTGGACTGAGCTTTCTCATGTTTGGTGTTTGGCCTAAAGGGGACATTGTAACATTCATGCTTCTGACCCTTCTTCTCTCAGTCTTTTGTTCAGGAATTGGACTTATTCTCGGAGCGATTCTTCGTAACTCAGTATTCATGGTTCCCCTGGCAGCTCTCAGTGGTATCTTCTATTGGATAGTTGGAGGTGGCATTGCTCCCCTTGAGCTTGTTGGCGTGCGATTTGGTGTACTCAATGAATACCTCCCCATATCGAATGTGTATCGGAGTCTCATCAGGATGTTTGTCGAAGGTAGTTATGGGACTTTATTTGTTGATTTGACTGTAATCAGTATCTTTGCCTTTGTTTTCATTGTGCTCTCACCAATCATTACTGACAGGGTTGCCAAGGTGGACTTTGGACAGAAATTGGAGGATATCAGACATCGTAGGGACAAATGATCTAGTTTGAGGATGTCTAACCTCTTGCAGCTGAGTGAATTGCATAGAGGTGATCTGAAAATGTCCAGTTGCCTAAATCTCCCCTTCGCATCCTCCAAGAGAAGCTTTTCTGAATGAACCCATGTCTCTTCAATATTCGAAGTGCGCCCAGATTGTTTTCTAGTACTCCAATGTGCAGAAGTCTTTCCCCACATTCTGAAGCAAAGGCTTGTAGAAGGTCTTCAGCCCTTTCAAGATGAGTATTCATGACCCATGGCCCAATTCTGATGAAGTCGTATCTCTCGCTACCCATGATATATCCAGCTATACATCCTTCAATCTCCAACACTTTGCAAAGACTAGGAAAGTTTCTGAGCCTAGAATCAATGAAATCCCTTCTGATTGCTCCAAAGAACTCAGTATCGAATCTCTCTACCTCATCGATATCTGACCTCGTCATTCTTCGAACATCATCTGATTCATTTGGTTCAACATGCCCTTGAAGGCGTAGAGATTTGTATGTCTTCGCAAAACCAAATCTTTCATACATTGATACTGCCCTCAAGACGCCATCTAGCATTTGAGTCCTCACACCTCTCTTGTTTAGATAATCAAGAGCGTGACTCATGAGTAATGTGCCTCGGTTTTTGGTTCTATATGCCTTCGAAACAATAAGGTTGCTAACAAAACCAAAGCTACCATATGGCGTAGTACAAATCATTCCAATGGGCGTGTCATCTATCTCTGCTATGAAACATCCTTCAGGATCAAACGACAAAAGCTCTTCAAAGTCAAGTTCTATGCTTCCCCATCCCTCCGAAGATGTCAGTTCAATTGAAAATGCGATATCTTGCTGAAGCATTTTCCTGATATTCATTGATTGTCACCCACAGCATTAGAGATGAATACGATTACATATGGAGAAATCCACCTACGCAACTCTCTCCTCTACTTCTCTTGTTTCTATATCAATGCCCTGAACTTGAATCTGTTGTCCATCATTACGGTTATTCCACCAGAAGATCACTTGAGCCACTATTGACATTCCTGTTGCATAGAGCATTGTAGCTACATATCCCGGAAAGATTGTGTAAATTATAGCAGCAATGATTGGACCGATAACTCCTGAGAGTGCCAACATTGACTGAAGAAGTCCTGCAGCTGTAGACCGCTCTCTGTTATTCTCAGTCACATATTTCAGCGCACCAACGTATAACGTCGCCCACGCAAATCCGAGAAGTAGTTGTGAAGGTAGTATCTCTATGATATTTTGCGCAAATGTGAACCACGCAAAAGTAAGGGCTGATGAGATTAGACCAATTGTCACTAGCTTCTTGCTATCTAGACGATCTGTAACAGTAGCCATGAAGAAAACCTGCGCTACTGCATTAGTAGCCTGAACCACTGCAATGGTTAACGTGTTCCCACCCAAATCGTATAGAAACAATGGCCATAGCACCCAGATGGCATTGGCACTACTATGCCGAATAAAGACTGCAAGGTAAATTGACACATTTCGCTTGAATGTTTCAACAGGGAACCATGGCACGTGAATCGGTTCCCGCTTCATTGGTGGTAGTGTTAGAGCTGATCCAAAAGCGATAGACAAGAAAATGGTTGACATTAGGAACGCATAGTAGA
>JBHLRT010000156.1:0-5405 GCA_048882305.1 Candidatus Thorarchaeota archaeon | reverse complement strand
TGAATGTGTATTCCTCCTAGAATACACTAATGAACGGAAGGGCCATATGTGTGTTTGCAAGGATGAATGTGGGAACAACATTGAGTGCCGAGATTATGAGAATAGAGGATATTGAGAGATGCGATCATGTTATCGAAAGAGCGGCAGAAGTCATTGCCGCAGGCGGAATAGTCGCATATCCTACAGATACAAGCTATGGACTAGGTTGTGACCCAAGAAACCGGGAGTCATTAGAACGACTAATCGCAGTTAAGAGACGTGATAGAAGACTTGGATTTCCTCTTCTTTTTGCAGATGAGGCACAATGCGAATTATACCACGAGTTCCATGGACTGGAACGTGTCATCGCGAGAGTATTTTGGCCAGGTGCTCTTACTTTGATAGTAGATCCACGTTCAGATGTTCCGCCACACATCACCGCTGGAAGAAGTACTATCGCAATTAGAGTACCAGATCATGTAATTCCAAGAGGTATAGCTAGGAAGATAGGGGGTCCTATTGTAGGAACAAGTGCAAATAGAAGTGGTGGTCCGAGCCCCTTCAACCTCTCAGTTGCATTAGAACAATTGGGAGATGAGGTTGATTTGTACTTAGACGGAGGTCCATCCTCAGCACAGCATAACTCAACTATCATAGGTGTTGAGGCATCAGAAATCACTGAAGAGCGTCTTAATATCAAAGTATACAGAGAAGGTGCATTACCTATCTCTGAAATTGAAGCAAACTTGAAAGTTGACTCTGATGCCATGAGTTTTTGGAGTTCGCGCTTCATTGAGCCAGACATGTGAGGCGAAGGAGACTGCGAGAATATAACCTGCTTGTGGCATGCCCAAGAGACCGTGAACAAGCAGCAACGTCTGAAATCAGATATTTCATAGGTGATTTACTAGAGGATTCAGAACTAAAAGTTTCAAGAACGCCCATCTCAGGATTACTGGCTTGCAAAACATCACTCAATCCTTTCGAAGTGGTTCAAAGATTAAGGGAGTTTGCAGTTGAGAATCCCTATCAGTTTCGTTTTGCTATACGTTTCACGCCATTAGAGGAATGTGTTGAATCAGAGATTGAGAAGATTGTGGAAGCAGCCAAGAAACTCCTCCCTAAGATTGAGGAAAATGAGAGCTTTCGAGTAACTGTTAGACGGCGACATACGGACCTGGAGAATATGGATGTCGTGATTGCAGTTGCAGAAGTTTTTCCAAGGAGGGTTAATCTCGATGAGCCTGATAAGACCGTGCTTGTCGAAATAGTAGGAGACTGGACTGGACTATCTGTCCTTGATGAAAAAAATGACATTCTGTCCATCATGACAATGCGCGATGATATGTATTGAATCAGTTGTCAAAAGCTACTAAGGACACCCTACTAACAATACACCGCGAAAGAGCGGATAGTTTTGATTCTAGTTTGTCGGAATCCAATATTGCTTCAATTTCTTTGTCAGTTATTTCATAATGATCCTTTATCCGTTCTATCCTATCCTCTGATGCTGCAAATGGTGGAATTATCTCGTTACCTATCGCTTTCGATAGGCTTTGGAGTTTTTCCATAACTGATTCTGAATCTGGGCCTACTACAACAACTGCGATTTCACTAAGACCATCAAAGACACCTAATGCATCGAGAGCCTTACCTATCTGTCGTTGAGCTGATGCAAAGACTATGATTTCTACATCCAAACTGCGAGACCGCATGTAATTCCCGTTCTTTGCATTGATAGCATTTTGAGTTGCGGACAGAAGATGGTTTTCATCAGCAATCAGAAGTCCATTAAGAAGCTGAATAGTGATTGAGCCATTAGATAATGATGATGCCAAGGTAATCAATTCATTTTGAGTCATCTGGTTTGAATTTTGGAATGATGTAATACCGATAGTTACGCTACTCTCATCATTTTCAAGTTGTTCAATTCTCAAAGACCTAGCCTCACATCATAGACGTTTGATGAAATAATCTGCAACTGTAGGTTCAAACCCAACTTCGAACACAAGCTTGTCACGGATTTGCTTCATAGTGAGTGATTCATCTTCAGATTTGAAAATCTTGACCAGATCAATGATTGATGCTCTATTTTCCCATGGATAAACAGTCCAGCTTGATGTTTCAACCATGAAGTAATCAGGCTTTACAATTGAAGTTGGTTTATAATGAAGCACTGCTGAACGGACTTCGGTAACGCCTAAATTCTTGACATGATCGATTGCATGCTGTAATGTGTCACCAGTGTCTGCCACTTCATCAACCAAAAGCATTTTCTTATTCTTCATGGATCCTGTTAGAGGCTGTGTTATTCTGGGCTCTTTACCTTTTGCGCCAACATCAGTATAATACTCAATACGAATGTTCTGTAAAGCGTGCGCATAGAGAACATCTGAGAGTATGCGTGCAGGAATCCATCCACCTCTTGCTATCCCAACAATGACGTCTGGAACAAAACCACTATTCACAATCCTTTCAGATAGCTGAAGAGTCAGATTATACACATCACTCCAGCTAAGAATAAGGTAGTTCATTTTGTAGTACCCCAAATCAGCCTTGTGGATTTCAAACCGATTCCCCTAATTAATCCGTCTGATTTTTTGCATCACAATCTAAATCAGTGATTATGCATCTCTAGGAGCTGTGACCAGAATGAAGCCCGATCTTCTCCTGACTAATATTGGACAAATAGCAACTCTGGCTGGTAACAGTAAAACACCAAAAACTGGCTCTCAGATGAATGAGGTTTCAATCATTGAGAATGGGTCAATTGCTATTAAAGATGGGAAAATCTTAGCAGTAGGACCAACAAAGGAGATACTATCGCAAGTCACAGAAGAACCAGATCTACCTGCAATTGAGTTTCCGGGGATGCTTGCAACACCAGGATTCATTGACAGTCACACGCACTTAGCTTTTGGAGGCTCGAGGGAAAACGACTTCGCAATGAAACTTGCAGGTAAATCATATCTTGAGATTCTGGAAGCTGGAGGAGGTATTCTAAACACACTACGGTTCACTCGTGCATCAACTCAAAGCGAGCTTACCAGCAATGCATTCTCATACGCTGAGGGAATGCTAAACATGGGAACTACAACCATTGAAGCAAAGAGTGGATACGGTCTCGACACAGAAAATGAACTGAAAATGCTTAGAGCTATCGAGAACTTGAAAGAGAAGCTCCCCATCAGTCTGGTATCAACATTTTTGGGAGCACACGCAGTACCTCCAGAGTTTGAAGGTAAAACTGATGCTTATGTAGACATTGTTATTGATGAGATGATACCTGCTGTGTCAGAAAGTAGGCTTGCTGAGTTCTGTGATGTGTTTTGCGAGCAAGGAGTTTTTGATATTGAACAATCCCGGAGAATCCTTATCGCGGCAAGAAGCAAAGGAATGAAACTAAAGGTTCATGCAGACGAGATTGTTCAGCTCGGGGGCGCGGCATTGGCAGCTGAAGTAGGAGCGGTTTCTGCAGATCACCTATTAATGGCATCAGATGACGGACTTGAAGTAATGATAAGATCAGGAACAATTGCCACGCTGCTTCCAGCAACTGCATTCAGTCTTGACACCGACTATGCCGATGCTCGTAAGATGATTGAGATGGGATTACCTGTTGCTCTTGCAACAGATTTCAATCCTAATTGCGCAAACGAGTCACTGTTTTTCACAATCGCGCTTTCGTGCTATAAAATGAAGATGAAACCCAGGGAGGCTCTCTCTGCAGTCACTATTAATGCAGCTCATGCACTAGATAGAGGTGAAACGCACGGAAGTATTGAGGCAGGAAAGATTGCAGACATTTTGATACTTGAGTGTCCGAATCCCGAATACCTCACTTGGAGGTTCGGAGCGAACCTAGTCCATACTGTCATCTCAAATGGACAAGTAATTCATACCAAGCTAGGACCCTAACTATCATAAAGTGGTCCTGAAATGGCTTCAACGGAACCTATGATATCACCAGAGAGCATGAGCTTACGAATCTTGGTAATGTCGGGTGATAATGAACGGTCATCCTCCAGTTTCGGAACGACACTTCTGATTATCTTATGTGCTTCTTGAAGAGGTTCCGAAGGTTTCAAGGGTGCAAGATAGTCAAGTCCTTGACATGCACACATGTATTCAATCGCAATCACATTCTGAGCATTTTCAAGTATATTGGCAGCCTTTCGAGCAGCTATAGTTCCCATGCTAACATGATCTTCTTGATCAGCACTTGTTGGTATTGAATCAACACTCGCCGGATGTGCTAGTATTTTATTTTCAGAAACTAATGCGGCTGCAGTATATTGCGCTATCATCATGCCAGATTCTAAGCCACCTTCAGTGGTAAGGAAAGCAGGTAATTCACTCAGGTTTGGATTGACCAATCGATTAATTCGCCTCTCAGAAATATTGGCAATCTCAGATATCGCTATACCAAGAAAGTCCATAGCAAGAGCCACGGGCTGACCATGAAAATTGCCTCCTGATAGTACAACACCATCATCACCAAAGACCAGAGGATTGTCTGTAGCTGAATTAATCTCAGTTTCAAGAACACTGTAAGCATATCTTATGGCGTCCAATGATGCACCCAAGACCTGAGGGATGCACCTTAGTGAGTAAGCATCCTGAACCTTTCCGCAATCTGCATGCGACCGGTTTATCTCACTATCAAGCAGTACTCTTCTCAATGCTGAAGCCACATCAGACTGACCTTCATGTGGTCTAATGGAATGTATTCTTTCATCTACAGCTACTCGAGTTCCTCTAAGAGCTTCAAGACTCATCGCAGAAGCTATAGATGCATCGTGTACCAGTCTTAAGGCATCATATGTGGCTAAAACACCAACAGCACTCATCGGTTGAGTACCATTAATGAGTGCAACTCCCTCTTTGGCTTGAAGAATTAATGGTCTGATGCCGGCTTGTTTCATTGCATCTTTCCCAGTCATGAGTTTACCTGAGCGGTATGCTTCACCCTCACCTAGAAGCACGAGTGCCATATGAGCAAGAGGAGCTAGGTCTCCGCTTGATCCTACAGAACCTTTCTCAGGGACCGCAGGAGTTACATCCTTGTTCAACATCTCAATGAGAGTTGTAATGACCTCAAGACGAACTCCAGAGTATCCCTTGGCAAGTGCATTCGCTCGTAATAGCATCATACCACGAACAACTTCACGAGAGAAATGAGAGCCTACGCCAACACTATGACTTCGTATCAGATTTACCTGAAGATTAGCTAAATCCTCATTATTGATTGGAACATCAGCGAGGTCTCCAAACCCAGTATTGACACCATACACAATCCTTCCTTCTTGGATTGCCTTTTCCACAACGGATCGACTGTTCTTTATTCGAGGAATCGCAGATTCATCTAGCAGAACTGGTTCATTATATCGAGCAACCTGCACAACATCCTCTATAGTGAGACTCTC